>JAYVFW010000232.1:0-4492 GCA_043772715.1 Phormidesmis sp.
TGCCACTTAAAACAGCTTGCCGCAAGTTTCCTTGATGGGCTGCTAAGAGCCGATCGCTCTCTAATTTCTCTAACCCTGTCCAGTGCATCAAGAGCGCAAGTTTCACCGATCGTCCACTTCGCTCTAACAAAGATCCAGCTTCTTCGCGACTTAATTCAGTTAGGTCTTGCAAAATGCTGAGGGCGCGATCGTGCAGTTTTTGGTTAGTCACGGCAACATCGATCATGCGGTTGCCGTAGACTTTGCCGAGCTTCACCATGACGCTAGTTGAAAGAATGTTGAGTGCCAGTTTAGTCACAGTTCCGGCTTTGAGGCGAGTCGAACCTGCCACCACTTCTGCACCGACTAGCAATCGAATGTTGACATCGACATCGGCGCTCACCTGCTCGATCGGAACGCAAGCAATAAAAACCGTGGTTGCGCCTCGTTGTCGGGCGGCTCTCAGTGCCCCATGAACGTATGGCGTTGTGCCACCTGCGGCAATGCCAACTACCACATCTAGCTGGGTGATGTGATGATCAGCGATCGCGGCGGCTCCATCGTCTGCCCGGTCTTCTAAGCCTTCAGAGCTTCGTACTAGAGCCGATGCGCCCCCGGCGATGATGCCTTGTACCAACTCAGGAGGCGTACAAAACGTGGGCGGACATTCTGCTGCATCTAGTACGCCCAAGCGTCCGCTAGTGCCAGCCCCGACATAAAACAGCCGTCCGCCTTGGCGTAGAGACAGCGCAGTGCGATCGATCGCCTCTGCCAGCGATAATTTTGCATCGGCGATCGCGGTGATCGTTTTGGCATCTTCTCTGTTAAATAACTCAACTAGTTCGATCGCCGACAATTGATCCAGATTCAAGCTGTTGGAATTGACCTGCTCGGTCAGCAAGTGACTCCGCGTTTCGAGTGGTTGCATAGAGGTTAGTTGCTCACAGGAGTCCTTCTAGTTTGCGACGCATCCGCTCGATTTCGGGGTCGGGTGGCTCGATTTCTTCGATCGCAGTGTCGCCTTCGGGCTTCCAGTCAGTGGAGTCAAGATTTTTTTCAGGCGGAGAGAGCAAAACTCGCTCAAACTCATCTTGAGGCACAAAGCCTTGAGGAATCAGCTTGCACTCATAGCCCGACCCGCTGCAAAATTCTTCGACTTCATCTTGGTCGATCGCTTCGACCGCAGGTTCGGGAAAGTCTTGCGCCTCAAGCAGCAGAGCATAGCGGGTGGCATCATCTTCTTCGGCAAACATTAAGACCACATTGCGATCGCCAATGCTAATGCTGTGAATTCCCTCATTTTCAGTTCGAGCGTTAAACAGGAGAACGAAAACTCGCATGGTTTAAGACGGGTGTGAATTGTTTTTACATTAGGTTACTGCAAGATCAGCCCCAATTTATTTTCTATCAAAAGAGGAGCCTGATTCATCAATCTTTATTAGGGTTCAGTCAGAGGATCGAAGGAGTAGATCAGCGAGTTGAGTTCACTTTGTGGTGCAGCAAGGCGTGATGGTCGGTGGAACCGTTAGGTTTTGTTGCTGAAGTAATTCGTTCCAAGCGACGATCGCATTGTTGTTTTTAGAGGTGCGAATCTGAGTGCCTACTTCAGAGAGTGCATCGTACCAAATTCCATACTTTGCATAGTTTGTCGCCCGTTCTAGCGGTGTTTTGGCGATCGCGAGTCCTTGCTGCAATTGGGGAGAAGCGGTGATGCGGTTGATTGTGCCTCGACGAACTACGGGGGTATCGATCTCTTCATCACAAAAGATTGCCAGTTCCCAACGATAGGTGCCTTGAGTTAAAGGCGGAGCGGTTGTTGGCACTGAAAGGCTGATGATTTGGGATGTCGAAGTTGTTTTAGGAATGCGGAGCGTTGTCTTATAAATCAGCTTACCTTTGGCATCTTGGAGCCGCCATTGGGCTGGCGCTTCTGTGTTGATTTTGGCAGGAAGGCTAAACCAAACCGTCGGACGATCGTGAACAGTCAAACCCCATAAAGTATCTGGACGAATCACCGGAACCAGCGCTGTGAGGCTTTGATAGCGTTTTTCACAGGCACCTCGATGTCCGCCTCCTTGACCCCGATCGCTCGGTTCACCCGGATCGGGAGGCGTGGGCGGATCGAACCGAATCCGCTGCGGAGTTTGAGGTTTTGCTTCGCTCAAGTGAACGACTCCAAGCAGACTGACGATTGAGAGCGTGAATGCTGCGGTAAATAGTTTGATAAATGACATGATTATACCCATTTGATTGTGAAGGTGAGAGATCTGCAAGAGGGCACGGCAGTGCCATGCCTGTACAAAAAGGTGCTATCTTAATTTTCTTTCATGAGTTGTGAAGCGGTAAGCAACTCCGCCTGCGGTTAACCAGACAGCTCCCAACATCGGCACAAGTGGAACCCAGCCGCCCCAGATTAACAGACAATAGCATCCACCCACGACGACAACACTACTGAGTATAATCGCGATTATAAATTCCTTGGCGTGGCGAAACTTCCAGGCAATCAGTCCTCCTAAAATCGAGCCACTGCCAATCCACAGCACCTCAACCCAAGGCGACCACACCCACAATAGAGGACGACGATCGAGGACAGCACTGAGCACCTGACTTACCATCTGAGCATGAACAAACACACCGGGCACTCGCTGCGGAAAGCCTTTTCCGTAGATTGTTGCAAAAGAATCGCCGCTACTGGGTGCAGTCATGCCAATTAGGACGACGCGATCGCGGATGGCTTCAAGGTTCACTTGTCGGTTGAGTATCTGCCGCACGGTAACTTGTTGGGCAATCGTTTGGGGTGGCAGCGATCGATAGTTCAACAAGATTTGACTTCCTCGCGCATCCAGTTGTTGATATCCACTGGTGCGATCGTTCAATCCTGAAAAAACAGTGTTTGCTAGTTTGAGATGTCGCTCAGGAGTAAACGTCGGCAAAATAGGATTGGATTCTGCTGCAAGATAGCGAAAGGCAAGCTGAACACTCAGCGCGTAAGGTGTAGTGCAGGTGGAAATCGTTTTGGGGCTAACAAACAACAAGTGACGACGGATCACACTATCTTCGTCTTGGACAAAATCACTAAAGCCAATCTCGCTAGCGCGAATGTTGGGCGGTGGCGCAACGCCGATTAAGTCGTGAGATACCGGATCAGGACGCTTGCAGATGACAATCAGTTGATCGCGTTGAGTCAGTTGTGCTAATCGTTGTTTGAGCGATGAATTTTGCGTGGGAAAGTCGCGGTAGAGGTCGAGTCCGATCACGCGGGGATGATGACGCGATAGAACGTCTAGTAATCGATCGAGCGTTGCATCCGACAAAGATCCGGCATTCTGTTTCTCAACGTCTTCCTCGTCAATTCGCACAATCAACAATCGGGCATCGGGCGGCTCTGTTGGGCGATATTGCATCAAGCGATCGAAGGTTTGTAGCTCTAGGGACTGCATCCAACCCAACCAGCGCAGAGTTACGATCGCGAGGGTGACGATTAAACTAGATTGTGCGATCGTGATGGTTTGCGATCTGGTGAAATGGGGACGCGACGATCGAGGGACAGCCCAATCTGACCAGCGTGAAGGCACTTCTGCCGGATTTTGACAAATCACCGGGAGCCACGTTGCACATGGGAAATCGCCTTCTAACGACTGTAGTTTTTCGCGTGCTTCTCGAACGGCAACATACAGCGATTTGCCTTGGGAAAAGCCTGTCAAAAAGTGTTTGAGAAAGTCTTGCGCCACCCGATCGGGCACAGGTTCTCGCATTACAATTGTTTGGGTTAGCTGCAAATCTGCCAGATCATAAGCGAGTCCTAATCCATCACAGGAGTTGAAAATTGCTAGTTTCAATCCATGGGCGATCGCGTGCCTCAATCCATATTTCAACTGTTCGATCGTGATGGTTTCAGTTTGATTGATTTGAATGCAGCCTTTTTTGCGACTATCGCTGTGACCTGCGAAAAATAGAATGTTCCATTCCGATTGCCAAAGGTGATCTTGAACGGTTTGTAGCGTCGGTTCGACTAGCCACTGAATTTCAGCATTGGGTAATTGTTGAAGCAGTTAGCGATCGCGTTCGATTTCAATTCCTTTAGCGTTACCTAAAATGCTGAGAATCTTTACTTTTTGATGATGTATTTTTGATTGAAGCTGCGACTCAATCGATCGAGCAAACGTAGGCAGACTGAGCGCAATTTCAGCGATCGTATAATCAGTTAAAAAGTCCCATAAATTCCACGGTAGCTATAAAACTTGCGGATTTTCAGCCACAATAATTAATCGAATTGCATGATGGGGAGAGAGACGAGTTCTCAGCGATCGCTCGATCGCCTGAAACGAGGTAGCATTCAGCCATTGATTGAGACGACGCTCAAGTGTTTGAGAAAGGGTATTGAATTCTGCCAGCGAAACATGGGTGTCATCGTCATCCTCGACTTCAAAATCAGGCATCTGTCGCAACCCTAGGTGAGCATACAGCGCTGAATATTGCGATCGCCAGCGTTGATGAGCATTCACAAGGTCAG
>JAYVFW010000233.1:0-4489 GCA_043772715.1 Phormidesmis sp.
TATGGAGCGGTCTTCGAGGGGCAACCCTTACCCGTGCCTCCCTATGAATGTTGGGAAACCAGTGTGCTAAAAGTCGGTCAAACTTCCTGTGGTTACTCAAGCTACTCAGATTTGGCACTGCGAGGCGTTCTAGATCTCTTCCCTAACATTTTGCTGGGATTTCTAGCTTTACGGCTGATCTTCAGTCGTGCAGTAAAACGCTTCTTTAATCAGGGGTGATGAGAGTTTTAAATTGGAACCATGGCTGATGGTGCAAAAAGTGACGATAGAATGAAAGAAAGATTACGGAATGTAAAGGGGACGAATGCTGAGAGAACAGGGCGGTGAAACCCCCGACGATCGCAACTCTCCTCGTGTCATCGTCATCGGTGCCGGAATTGGTGGACTGACAGCGGCAGCTTTGTTGGCACACCGAGGCTACCAGGTGTCAGTGTTCGATCAGGCGTTAGTGCCCGGTGGATGTGCTTCGACCTTTAAACGCCAAGGCTTTACCTTCGATGTGGGTGCGACTCAGGTCGCAGGCTTAGAACCGGGAGGTATTCATCACCGAATTTTTTCTGAATTGGGAATCGATCTACCCAAAGCGATTCCTTGTGATCCGGCTTGTGCAGTTTATTTGCCCGGAGAAACTGCACCGATCAGCGTTTGGCGTGATCCTCAAAAATGGCAGGCAGAACGAGAGCGGCAGTTTCCAGAAAGTGCCCCTTTTTGGCAGCTTCTCGCAGATTTGTTCAAATATAGCTGGGCGTTTCAGATGCGCGACCCAGTGCTGCCGCCTCGCAACATTTGGGATTTGTGGCAACTTAAAAAAGCTGTTCGTCCCGACACGTTAATGACGCTGCCTCACACATTCTCGACTGTCGGAGATGCGCTGCGAGGTTACGGACTAGGAAATAATTTGCGCTTAAGAACCTTCTTAGATTTGCAGCTTAAACTCTATTCTCAAGTCAATGCTGAAGAAACCGCTTTGCTTTATGCAGCAACTGCTTTGGGCGTTTCGCAAGAGCCACACGGGTTGTTTCACCTTCAGGGCAGTATGCAGGTGTTGAGCGATCGTCTCGTCTCGGCGTTAGAACGCGATCGCGGCAAACTCTTAATGCGTCACACCGTCGAGAAGATTCACACCCAAGCTGGAAAAACCACAGGTGTCACAGTCCGCAATCAGAAGACGGGAGAGAGTTGGGTTGAGGCGACCGATCGCGTCGTTGCCAATGTCACCGTTCAAAATTTGATGCAGCTTTTAGATGAAGATGCACCCAAAGGCTATCAGCGACGGGTCGATAAGCTGCCTCCGTCTTCAGGTGCGTTTGTGATTTATTTAGGCGTTGACCAATCGGCGATTCCTGCCAACTGTCCGCCTCATTTGCAGTTTTTGTATGACTATGATGGGGCTATCGCAGAAAACAATTCGCTGTTTGTCTCAGTCAGCCATCCCGGTGACGGTCGCGCTCCAGAGGGCAAAGCGACGGTGATCGCATCATCATTCACCGATTCATCAATCTGGTTTCAAGGCGACGATTACGAGGCGTTAAAGCAAAAATATACTGAGGAAGCGATCGCTCGTCTGAGTCAATTCTTCACCCTGAATGAGAAAACGCTAATTTATCAAGAAGCGGCAACGCCTCGCACCTTTCAACACTTTACAGCGCGTGATCAAGGAGCAGTCGGCGGCATTGGTCAGCGAGTGCCAACGTTTGGTCCGTTTGGGTTTGCCAATCGCACTCCGGTTAAAAATCTGTGGCTCGTGGGTGACTCGACCCATCCGGGTGAAGGCACGGCGGGAGTCAGCTATTCGGCGTTAACCGTGGTGCGGCAGATTGAAGCGGAGTGATTTTGAGGTCAATGCTACGATCGTTCACATTCCCTCACAGTGAATTGTGATGAATCTTCCGCCTCAGCTACAGCAAAAAGTCGAAAAGTGGTCGAGTTCGCAGGGAATTGAGCCAGAGCAATTCATCAGGGAAGCGATCGCGACTCTCTTACAAGTTCCACAGTAGTCATTTGCAATCAAAATCAGAGTTTTTGAGTTCCAAGCTCGACTATTTGAGTTCTGAGGTGGAGCGATCGAGTTCCAAGCTCGAACGCTCCACCTCCCAACAGCAAGTTTTGAGTTCTGATCTCGAATGTTTGAGTTCTAAACAGCAAATTTTGAGTTCCAAGCTCGAATGATTGAGTTCTAAGGTTGAATGATCGAGTTCCAAGCTCAAACGATCGCGCTTCAAACTTCAATGTTGGTGTTCAAGAAGAGAAACTTCCCGTTTGGAGTCAGAACGATCGCAGAACTGAAGTCGAAGCATGGAGTGCGAATCGACATCGGCAAAAAATGGATTGAAGACAAACAGCTTTTACCGCTTCTAGATGGACTGGATGAGGTGAAACCAGAGCATCAAGAATCTTGTGTGAACGCGATTAATCAATTGTTGGCGAGTGACGATCGACCTTCAGATCTGGTGGTGTGTAGTCGGCGAGAGGAATATGAGAATTACCAAGTTCGACTGCATCTAAATGGAGCAATTCGGCTTCAAGCCTTAACAGATGAGCAGATTCAGCAGTATTTCTATATGCTAAAGCAACCGCAGATGTGGCAGACCATGCAGCTTGATGTGGCACTGCTGGAGTTGATCCGAACACCTTTGTTTTTAGCGATCGTTGGGCTAAGTGTCACTGAGCAAAAATTCTCTTTTTCGGATTGGCGATCGCTGACTTCTAGAGAAGCTCGGCTGCAATATCTGTTTGATAGCTTCTGGGAAGCGGCGATCGATCTAGTCCTTGTTGAACCAAGACTTAGCGCGGAGGGTATCCAGAGTAAAGCCTACTGGAAAACCAAGCCGCCGACAGCTAAACAGACGCGAAGATGGTTAATTTTTTTGGCACAGCAGTTGCAAAAAAAGTCAGAGACGGAGTTTTCGATCAAAAAGATGCAGCCTTCCTGGTTACAGAACAAACTTCAGAGAAGGACTTACAGACTGATTATTGGGCTGAGTGGTGGGCTGAGTGGTGGGCTGAGTGGTGGAAAAGCTTGCATTCAACACTTTGCCCTCCGCTTTGTCCTCTGCCGCAACAACCACATCCCTTGGAACTATGCCCGCTTTCTCAACTACGCCACAGAACGCCTCTTCCTCTAGCGAGTCGGCGGTCGCTATCGCTTCATTCACAAGCTCTTGCAAGAACACTTTGCCGAGATGGAGGTTTCCGACCCGCTTCGCGAGGAGAGATGAGGAATTAAACTGAGAAAGTCAGAAGTTCCCAAAGAGCAAAATGGACGTTAGTAAAGAAAGTCAACAACCCTCGATCGACCCCTCTCAGTCCTCAGCAGTTGTGGATGAACCGTTGAGAGCGATCGCCTACAGCATGGATGCCCTGATTCCGGGCTTTTATCTCTGGCTCGGTGCCTTCAAACTTCGCATCGGTGGCAGCCTGCCAGAAGCGACTTATCCCGGCACAATCCATAGCTTTGCTGGCATTTCCCTCGTTTTAACAGGCTACCGAATCTACACAACCTATCACGGCAGTTATGACCCTCGATAAACACAAAATCGATGGAGTGCCCCAAATCACCGTGAGAGTTTTGCCAACTGAAGAGTTCGACGCACTGCTGATACAAGCTGGATACCGCAAAATTGGATCGGCTCCTGCTCAGGGAAACCGCCTCAAAAGCTGGTGGACTCATCCAACATTTGCCAGAGTCGAAGCGATTTACAGCCCAGACGGAACCCTAGCAATCACTGCATATCACATCACTTAATGGAGAATTACTGACACGCTACAGAAAGTTTCTTCCTCTAGCAAATCGGTGGACGCGACCAGCTACGCTGTGCCAGAGGCAACGCTTCATTCACAAGTTGCAAGAACGCTTTGCAGGGATGAGGGTGTAGGTAAAATATGACAAAGAACAAAGACTACCGTAAGCAACTTGAAGGACAACAGCGCGCCCTTGCAGAGCATTTAGAGAAAATTGCCAATGAACAGAAAAAGCCGTTAGATGAGCAAGATCAAGGATTGATAGCCCATTGGGAAAAGACCGTTGCAAATTGTCGCCAGCAGATTTCTAAACTAGAAAGGAGGCTCAACCGATGATAACCACTGCCCTTGAGAAATCTTTTATCAGCCTAAAACGCCACCTAAAGGAATACTTACCTCAGCTAGAAAGCGCGATCGCCGCCATCAAAACACTTGAAACCTCTGACCCCAATTCAGAAGAATTTAGCCAAGCCCTTGCCGATCTTCACGTTACAGCCACCATCTTAGAACCTTACTCAGAAGGAATAGTGGAGGCGATCGATCGCTTCACAGACGATCGTCCTGATTAAACTCGCATAGACTAGCCTTACAGGTTTGAAGAGTTGCGATTATTCCAACTGCACAACAGACGTTGATGTGTTTGGCGTTGCTGAATGGTGATATGAATACTTTGGGTCGCGGCATTGCTGAAAGCCCCCTAAATCCCCCACAAGTGAGGGACTTTGAGCGTTCGGAAGTCCCCCAGAAT
>JAYVFW010000234.1:0-13762 GCA_043772715.1 Phormidesmis sp.
TGGAAGCTGCGCCAAAATCGCTTGCTTGGCGGCGATCGCACTACCAATTCCCTGCTTAACCTGGTTGATGTCGGGCATATTGACTTCGGCAACGGCACGAGGCAAATCATCACAAATGCGCCCGATCGTCGCCTGCAAAATTTGCTCATAGGCGATCGCTTTACACGCGGGTTTGTTGGGGCAGCGAGTGGGACGCAGATACAAATATTCTTTGGTGTCTTTGCGGGTCGATCGAGATGCCACGCGCGTCACGGTCATCGGCGACTGACAGGTTTCGCAGATTACCAAGCCAGCGAGCGATCGCGGGGCACTGGCTGTTCGAGACGGTAGGCGACGATTTCGCCGCAGTAAGCGATCGATTTGAGCCGCTTCGTCACGAGAGATAATTCCAGCGTGAGCGTCGGCGATTACATCCCCAGTTTGATATTCTAAATCGCCTCGATAAACGGCATTGGTCAGCCAGCGTTGCCCTGTAGAAACTGAGATCTTCTTGCCATATTTTTTCTCTAGATGCCGCACCGCACCCCGCAGAGAGCCGTATAGCAAAAATTGCTCAAAAAATTCTTTCACTACGGGCGCGGTTGCCCGATCGACAACATAGCGGTTTTTGCTGCGTCGATAGCCGTAGGGAGCTTTGCCGGGGGGTGGCATTGCCTTGACGCGATTGCGGGCGTGTCCTTGCCGAATGCGCCGACTGCGTTGATTGGTCTGCACTGCTTGCAGCAGGTTAAATAGGTCAGCCCGTAGATCAGAGTCAGTGACGATCGCCCCATCTGAAGGCGAAGCCTGCTCGATCGTGACTAAACGAACGCCGATCGTCTCTAGCGCTGCAAGGCGATCGCTGACTTCTGGCACTGAGTCGCCCAACTCTTCTAAGCGCCGCACTAGCAGATAATCAGCGGGTTCTGTTTGGCAATCCATCAAGAGTTGCTCTAACTGCGGACGAGTTGCTTTCTCGGTGGCAATATCTTGATAAACCTGATCGACTTCCCATCCCCATAAAGCGCGATCGGGCGTTGGTTCTAATAACGGATCGCTGTAGAGATAAGCAATAATTTTCATCTAGCTGGTCGTGTTGCAGTCTCTAGTTCATTTTGGCTGATTGTTCTCCTAACTCGATCACGGTGCCATCGGGGTCTTGCACAAACAGCGCCGATCGTCCCGATGCGCTCATCTGAAACTCGCACCCATGGTTGAGAAGCTGATCTTTAGCCGCGTTCACATCCGCAACCGAAAAAGCTAGATGACGATTGCGTCCCCATTTCTCGGAGTTTTGCAACTCTGATCGGGCGTATGGATCAGCGATCAGGTGAACTTGAACGCCATTCGCTTCATACCAGGCTCCCGGAAATTTGAGAACACGATCGATCTTTACCAGTCCCAAAATTGTGCCGTAGAAGTGTTCGGCTTTTTCTAAATCAGAAACGAGAATCGCCGCGTGGAGAAATTGGGTGATTTGCATAATAGGTTCAAGAATCTGTGCGGTTATCTAATCACAGGATAGAACCCCGCTGGATTGTTTTGGTTATAAACCGGAGTTTGATTGACCGGAGTTTGATCGATCAGAGGAGTCGATCGGGTCTGAGGAATTAATGGGCTAGGCGGTTGCTCTCTCACGGGCGGATTT
Source organism: Phormidesmis sp. (assembly GCA_043772715.1). GTDB lineage: Bacteria > Cyanobacteriota > Cyanobacteriia > Leptolyngbyales > Leptolyngbyaceae > Phormidesmis_A. The sequence goes on from JAYVFW010000234.1 coordinate 1,628, forward strand.
TGGATTGGAAGCGGACTCTGCTCTTTAACTTGGGGACGAATAATGTTAATAAACACAATATTCCGTTGAGTATCGATGCAGCCAACAATGTCAGGATTTTTTGAGCCGTTGGGCAACTGAAAAGAGTTCAGCGATGAGCCACCCGGACGGGGAAAATCGAAATTGTTGCGGCTCGATCGCGGATCATAGCCATGTCCACCCGGATGCGGAAAATCAAAACCATCAGAGATTCCCAACCGTGAGCCATTAAATCCACTGCCACAGACGGCATCGCGATCGACAAAATTGCGAATGCGAATCACAATCTGACTGTCTGAATTGCGAAATGATTCACTCTGCTGAAGAAGTATGGGAGGTAAGCCAAAGTCTTGTGCCTTAGCGGAGGTCGAAACCAGCATTGAGACGATCGCCCCTGCTAAAAGAATAAATGTAGGTGTAGATTTCATAGAAACGCCTTCTTTGGGTTAATACTGACTGCTAGGGCAACCTCTGATGCTTTATGCACTTGCTTAAAAAATCTCAACCCTTTTTCCCATGCGTTCTCGTCAAAGCCTTTTAGAAATCTTCTCAACGTTCCTCCAATTTGAGGGCGATCGCGTATCCACTTGGGCGATCGATGCCCGACTCCGCCGCAGTATGCAGCACTGTTTACAGCAGTCTGATCACGTTGAAACCGCTAGCAATTTTTGGGCGCTTTATTGGTATAAAGTCTGGCAAGACGAGGGAAACCATCCACACTCTTTTGCTCACTTAACCGCCTATCTACAAGAAACCTGCTATTGGTCGGCACAGAAGACGATGACGAATTTTGCGTTGACGCAATACATGCTGCCCGACTGCTTTCAAGTGGCGATCTCCAAAGTTCAAAAAATCCTCAGCGGATTCAACCCACAGCAGGGATTCAGTCTCCAAAATTACGCCAGCGCAATTTTTGCCAGCACGATTCGAGATACGCTACGACAACGCCAAGAAGTTGATATCTGCACAAATTGGGCATTGCTGCGAAAAGTCAGCCAAAAACGCTTAATCGAGTCTTTGCAAAATGCTGGATTGTCTGCGGAGACGATCGCAACCTACACCCTCGCCTGGAGTTGTTTTAAATCGCTCTACGTTCCCACGCAAGAGACTGCAACGCGCAAACTTCCTCGACCGGATGCGGCAACCTGGGCCGAGATCGAGCAGCGCTACAACGCCGATCGTCATTCATCCCTACCCAAAGCCAAACCCGAAACCCTCGAAAAATGGCTAAACGTCTGCGCTCAAGCGGCACGATCGTACTTAAACCCCAATCTTGTCTCGATCAACACGCCAAAATCAGGTCAAGACACGGGCGAATTGCTAGATGACGTACCCGAAAGTTCTAGAGAATCGCTGTTAGCCGATCTGATTTCTGACGAAGAGGATCAGACTCGACAGGATCAGCGATCGCAGCTAAATCAGATTTTAGAAGCAGCGATCGCGCAGCTTGATCCCGAACTTCAAGCCATTTTGCACCTCTATTATCGAGAGAACTGCACTCAACAACAGATGGCAGAACGGCTTGATATCAAGCAATACACTGTTTCTCGCCGTCTCACCAAAGTCAGAGAACAGCTCCTTAAAAAATTAGCGCTCTGGAGTCAAGAAACGCTGCATATCTCTCTGACTTCAGCCCTACTTCAATCTATGAGTCTGGTGATGGAAGAGTGGCTTCAACAACACTACAAACCGAGTTCATCACCATAGCTACTTAAATCAAAAATTTCCCGCGCTCGGAGTCGTCTTGAAATATGTCTGATCTTTTACTCAACCTTCCTGAAGCCGACCAGCAGCAGATTTGGCAGCAAACTCAGCCCTTTGTGATTCCGCACGATCGCTGGAACGCCTACCTCAATCAACTCTCTATCAACGCGCTGCTGCCCTGGCTGCGTCAAGAAGCGCCCCAAGCAAAAATCTGGACAAGTGCGGCTGCACTCCCTAGTTTTTGGTCACTGGTGAACGGAACAGCACTTACCCTCAATGGGCTGCGATGGGTAGTGATGCCGACCGAAGCGATCGACCATGACGAGCTTCGCATTCCTCAAGAGTGGGTCGATTTGCCGAGTTGGGCAGCCGACTATTATCTGGCAGTTCAGGTAGAACCCGATGAAGGCTGGGTTAAGGTTTGGGGCTACACGACTCATCACACGCTCAAAACACGAGGACATTTTGATGCCGACGATCGCACCTATTCTCTCAGCGAAGATGATCTGATTTCAGACCTCAATATCCTATGGCTCTCTCGCGAGTTAAATCTACTCGAACCGACTCGCGCCGAAGTGGCTCCGTTACCCGCGTTGTCTCTAGAACAGGCAAATAATTTGCTCGATCGGCTGGCAAATCCTGCGATCGTGCCTCGGCTAGCCGTGCCCTTTCAACTCTGGGGCGCACTTTTAGAGCACGGCGGCTGGCGGCAACAGCTATCTCAACGCCGACAAGGACTTCCCGCCCAAACTTCTGTAGCGCAATGGCTACGGACGGGCGTTTCTGCCTTGGCTCAACAGATTGGCTGGGAGCAAATCGAACTTCAACCCGCTCTCATAGGCGCACGCGGAGCGGAACCGTCAACACCCAGTCCAGCTTTGTCGCGCCGATTAGCGATCGCGGGTCAAACCTACGAGCTGCGCGTCATTCCGCACCCTGAAAACATCTGGCGATTTGAGCTTGGCAATACGGCTCCCGGCGGATTGGTGCCCGGTGGCTTTAAGCTGCGGCTATTAACCGAAGATTTGCAGCCGTTTGAAGGCAACGAAGCGATCGCCCCAACGGCTGTCGAAGTGATCGCGATCGAAGTGGCTCTTGAAGCCGGAGAAGGATTAGTTTGGGAGACAGAGCCGATCGCAGAAGGGTTCGATCTCGAAATCTTACGCTTCTAGGGGCTGGGAGCCGGAGTCGGAATCGTCATGGGTTGGCTGGGAGGAATTTTGTCGATCGTAATCAACGTTTCGATCACCGACTTGACGATCGGAGCCGCCACCGTCGAGCCAAAAGCATCTTCACCCTTCGGTTCGTCAATCACGGCAACTACTACGTAACGAGGGGCTTCGATCGGAAAAATTCCCACAAAGCTCGTAATCTTGGCAGTTGCTTGATAGCCACCGCCCGAACTTGCCTTTTGCGCCGTTCCAGTTTTTCCACCAATGCGGTAGCCCGGAATTTGAGCGCCTTTCCCCGTTCCCTTAGAAACGACTAATTCCATCATCCCTAAAACCGTTTGAGCCGTGTTAGACGAAAAAATTTGCTTGGGCGACGATTGGTAAGGTTGCCAATAGGGTTGCCCGTTGCTGTCATAAAGCCCCTGAACCACATGAGGAATCAATAATTTACCGCCACTGGCGAGAATTCCGTGCATTTGCAAAAGCTGAATCGCCGTCAGCGAAAAGCCTTGCCCAAAGGCAGTGGTAGCAATATCAACCGGAGACTGCACAAACGAATTGTGATCTTTTAGCTGACCTCCGATCTCAAACGGCAGATCAGAACCTGTGTTTTGTCCTAGCCCAATGCGTTGCAGCCAACTGTAATAAACATCAGGCTTCATCTGCTGCACGATATGCACCATGCCCACGTTGCTAGACTTCTGCAAAATCTCTGAAACGCTGACCGGCCCTCTAGCTCCAGCGTAAGAATAATCAAAGTTTTGAATCGGCCAACTGTCGATATAAATTTCGCCTTCATCGTTAAACACTTGATTGGGCTTAATCGCGCCTGCCTCTAAAGCGATCGCCACGTTGATCGGCTTAAACGTTGAACCCGGCTCATACAAATCGGTCAACGCCCAGTTTTTAAACCGCTCAATTTTCGCCTTGTAATATTCATTAGGGTCATAAGAAGGATCGCCCACTAACGCCCGTAGAGAGCCGTCTTGGACATCCATCACCAAAACAACGCCCCGTTTTGCGGCAAATTTTTTCACCTGTTGCTGAAGCGCAGACTGAGCCGATCGCTGAACTCGACTATCGATCGTCAACTGCAAATGCAAGTCATCAATATGTAGAAAGCCACTCGGCACCTGATCGGGCATAACGGTGCCCATCCCAGTTCGACTGAGACGCACCGCTTTCACCGATCGTTCCAGCAAATTTTTGTGGCTATATTCCACGCCCGCTTGACCCACTTGATCGACATCGACATATCCGACCACATCTGCCGTTAAGCTTTGCTGGGGGTAGAGTCGTTGCTGCTGTTGATTTAAATCCAAACCGTCGAGTTGCAGATCTCGAATGCGCTCGGCGGCGGTTTCTGCCAGCGAATATTCTAAGCGAATGCCACTCTCCGCCGAGTCAAACTTGCGAGTCAGATCAGCGACCGAGCGAGCGAGAATCGGGGCTAACTTTTCGGCAACGATTGGCTTTGGCAGCTTAAAAGCGTTGGGGTGAGCATAAAGCGTGTAGACCGGATGGTCGATCGCCAGCATATTGCCGTTGTGATCGACGATCGGGCGACGCGGAATAAACGGACGCAGATAAGAAGTCTGCTGCGATCGCGCCTGTTTGAGCAAATCAGGTGCTTGCACGACTTGCAATCTCACCAGATTAAGCATCAGTAAAATTGCCCCTCCAACCAAAATCGCCCAAACGATTAACAGACGACGATAAGTAGACTTAGCTTGGGGAATGGGCATTTGCCGCAGCGACTTGACCACAGCCGCCAAGCGACGACGTTTAGAGCGAGACGGATAGGAGGGGCTGCCCATTATTTAATAGCCGAGTGGGGCGATCGGAGACGCTTGCGGAGCCGGACTTGCGGCAGGAGAAGGACTTCGAGCCGGAGCAGGCTTAAGAAAAATCAAGCTATCAGGCGTTTGGGGCATCAGGGTCGTACCCGGACGACCTGCCTGATCGGCAATCTTATTTTTCAAGATCTCGCCGTTGGTTGTCATCTGCCGTTCGCTGCGCCGTAACTGCTCTAATTTTTGATATTCCTTTCCCCAAAGCTGTTGGGCATAAACCGTCCAGCCATAAACGAGCAGCACTGCTCCTGCCAAGGTGAATGTGGCAATCAGCGAGGCTTGCTGCATTCTGATCAGCGATCGCAGCCAGCGAGGTGGAGCATCGGGTGAAGGCAGTCTTCTCACCGCCGCCGAGTTGACCGATCGCAGCGGCACGGGCTGACGTTGAGCGCTAGCAGAAGAATTTGCAGGCAATCGCGATCGATTGCGCTTAGAAGGAACCGAAGGTTTTAGCGCGGCAGACATAGACTTTAGCAGCACTCCGATAGCGACACTCACACCCAGGCTTGACAAAACCCAGTTCTATACCCGTTCCGATTGAACATTTATCCTACAGTTACTTTCAGGATAGACGTGACCCAGAACGCCCCTTATTGTATCTGGAGTCTTCGATTATGGAGACTTTATTTGAGAAACTGTCCGCTCACCATTGGTAAGACCAGCCGACTCATAATCCGGTTGTCTTCTAGCCGATAGAGATTAAATTCTGCACCCATCTGCTTCATTAACGATTGGCAGATAGCGAGATGCAACCCCGGCGGCTTATCTAACATCGAAGGAGCCAGCAGATCAAGCGCCCTCCCTGCCTCTAAGTCTTCGAGCAGACGCGGCTCGATCGTGCCGTCATCGGTGATCGATAGCTCAATCCAACTGGGGTCAAGCTGGCGACACCAGAGATCAATGCGCCCATTGGGTTGTGATCGTTGGCAGGCAGTCAGCAGTAACTCATACAGCACTAGCTCAATTTTGACGATATCACCCGTGATCATCGGGTTAGTTTCGTTGTGGACTTGTGACCAGATCTGACGCTGTTTGAGCAGGGTATCGACGCGATCGAGGGCCCGTTTCAGCAAGCTGACTAGCGGAACGGTTTCTGTCTTAGCCTGCAACTGCCACTGCTCATCGCGAATCACCTGCTGCATCGGGTAGAGGGCATCACTCAACTGGTGCAAAATTTGCTGCTGGCGAGTCGCCGTTAGCGCGTCTTTGTGGGGAGTCGGAACCTCTCCTAATCGTTTGACCCCTGTTCTCACCGATCGATAGAGATCTTCGAGGCGACGCTGCTTATACCAGTTAAGCCGTTCTAGCCGTTCTCGCTGGGCTTTTAGACTCTCCGACAGCATTAGATATCGGCGCGACCAGGCAAGCTGACTGACCAACGTTCCTAAAGCGTTGAAATGGCGATCGACCCAGCGCCGATCAATATGATCGGCAATGATCAAAATAGCAGTCGGTTCATGCTCTGAAGCCGTTCGCAGTGCCATCACCAAAAGCTGACCGATGCCCGGAGCGTTGAGCCAGTGCCGCGTCTCGGTGGGGATATCGTCGATCGATAAAGGTAACAAGCCTTCGTGCTGTAAGGCTCGATTGACGAGCGTATCGGTATAAATCGAAACTTTGAGGACGGGATGAAAGCTAAAGTGCTTTTCGACGTTGCCGAGTTGAACTAAGCGACCTGAGCGGCGACCGGGGAACCATGAAATCAAAGCCGCCATCGGTGCTTGGAGAATCTGTGCGATATATTCCAGCGCCGATCGCTCTAGCAGTTCCAACTGCTGGGTTTGTTGAATCGTCGTTAACCCCCATTGAATGGTCTGGTAAATCTTTTGCTGCTGGTCATTTTGCTTTTGGAGCTGCCACTGCCGCAAAATCAAGCCGATCTGCTGGGCAACCACCTGAGTCAGCTCACACTCTGAGTTGCTCCAGGCACGAGGCGCGTCATGACAGACCAAGACTACCCCTTCGAGCGACTGCCCTGCGGCGGTGTTGCAAACCATCAGCGATCGCACGCCTAACTCTAGCAGCAGATCGCGCCAGGCTTCTAATCGCAGATCTTCGTCTAAATTCTCGATCGGAATGGTGGCAAGATTGCGTTCGAGCATCTGCCAATCGAGTGGGGCGAGCCGCTTGAGCGAACTCGGTAGCGGGCGGCGATTTTGGGGATGGCTTTGATAACAGACTTCAAAGTAATCGACCTCTTGGTCGTAGGTCAAAACCACAAAGCGATCGGTCTTAAGCCGTTTGCCCAAAAGCTCGGCAGCATTTTTGAGCGTCACCTTCCAATCGTTGGCACTGTAAATTGCATGAGCAATTTCTGCCGTCAACATTTGATCGAGCTTGGTTTGCTTAATGGTGACTTCCATGTCTTCGAGAGGGGCAACCAGGGCGATCAGTTGGGCAACCGCCCGCAGGTAGGTTTTTTCTTCTTCTTGCCAGATTCTGGCTTCGTTGCCTTCTACGGCTAGAAACCCCACCAACTGGTTTTGATAGAGAATGGGAGCCGCCATCAGCGATCGTGCCCGAATATGCTGCATCAAGCGGCTGGTCATTTCTGCCTTGGGCGAACTCGCGCCGATCGACACCACCTGATCAGAGGCTAGCGCTTGATAAAAGCTGCTCATCTCTTGCACGGTGATCCCCGAAGGCGGCTGGTTTTCTGCTAAGGCTCTAGCAGCAGGTTTAGCATTGGTCACTCGTCGCCAAAAATAGCGCTGTTGCCGCTCAAACCAGTAAACGCTGGTGCGCGATGGCGCGATAAAGCAGTGGCTTTCTTCGACGATCGCTTCCAGGCGTTGACCGAGATTAGGCAGCGATCGCAACTGACCCAGCAAATTGAGTAGAGGCTTTTCTGGACGCTTAATCTGCTGTTGCTGCCACTCGGTTTCAACTTTTTCTAAAACAGTCGCCAAACTGCCTAAAACGATCGACATTTGGGCTTTTTCATCGGTGCTAGGAAAGTTTCCCCACAGCCGCGACCCTAAGATTGCCACGCCAAAGCAGCGATCTCTAGAGCAAATCGGAAACATCATCGTGCCTTGAATGTCATATTTTCGGGCAAGTTTGCGCCATTCACCTGCGCGCACTTCTTGGCGCAAGTCGGCGATCGTCACTGGGCGCTGCTGAATCACCACTTGCTCTAGCAAATCGCCCGAAGCGAGTGAAAGCCGTTGTTTGAGAAAGGCAGATTCACCTTCGAGCAGTCTGCCGCCTTTACCAAATAGGCGATGATCGATGCGATCGTAAAACCCAACCCAAACTAACTCGTAGCTGAAACTGCTTTTAAGATAAGTCAGTGCAGTCTCGACCAAGTTGTCAATGTCGGTTCCCTCACGCAAAACTTGCAGCACACGACCCAAGCTAACGAGTTGCTGTTCACAGGCATTTGGCTCTTTCGACTGACCCATGATATACACGGCGGGGATACAAACAATAAGCGAATTTAAGCAAACAATCGACCGTGGATGCCCCTAGAAATTGATCAGCTAGATTTCACACTACAGACCTTAAGAGTGCCCTCAGAATAGCCTTTTTTCACGGAGTCAAAGGTCTGTATTGACTAGCATCCAACAAATTTTAGAAGGATGGCGGCTCAACACTCCCTAACCCGTCACAATAAGTAGAGTAGCCGTTAGACTTTTGCGTTGACAGACCTCTATTCAGCAATTATTCGCCCAATTCTCTTTTCTGGTTTGAAAGTTGACCCTGAGTGGCTTCACCAGCAAACCTTACGATCGCTCAACTGGCTTGATGTCGGGGCATCTCTAGTGGTCAAGCAGTGGGTGTTGTCTCAGCTAGACCAGTCTTATTGTCTGAGGAACGATCGACTCAAGCAAACGCTGTGGGGGCAAGATTTTTCTAACCCGATCGGGTTAGCGGCTGGGTTTGACAAAGATGGCATTGCGGCAAATCTCTGGTCAGGCTTTGGGTTTGGGTTTGCAGAACTCGGCACGGTGACGTTTCAGGCTCAACCGGGCAATCCGCGTCCGCGTTTGTTTCGGTTGCCTGTCGATCGCGCGGCGCTCAATCGTATGGGGTTTAACAATCAAGGAGCCGCCGTTTTAGCCCAGCGACTTCAGGGATTGCCTGATGCAAAAATTCCGTTAGGGATAAATCTTGGCAAATCTAAAGTTACCCTGCTGGAAGCAGCCGCCGCCGACTATTTAGAAAGCTTCAAATTGCTGAAAGAGTGGGGAGACTATTTTGTGGTGAATGTGAGTTCGCCCAACACACCGGGGTTACGATCGCTCCAATCCACTGACCAACTCGAACCCATTTTGTCAGCTTTGCAAGCAGAAAATCAGGCGCAAAAGCCCTTATTGATCAAGATTGCCCCCGATCTGGAGTGGGAAGCGATCGCTGACGTGCTCAATTTGGCACAGCAATATAATTTAGCGGGCATTATTGCCACCAACACCACCATTCGTCGAGATGGGCTAAAGACTGAGACGATTCAAGCGACGGGCAATTCTGTCACTGAGGAGGCGGGCGGCATCAGTGGGGCACCGTTGCGGCAACGTTCTACTGAGGTGATTCGATTTATTTATCAACAGACTCAGGGCAATCTGCCGATCGTTGGAGTCGGCGGCATTTTTACGGCAGAAGATGCGTGGGAGAAAATCACGGCGGGGGCAAGTTTGATTCAGGTTTATACAGGCTGGTTTTATGAAGGACCTGGTATGGTGCGTCGAGTCTTAGAAGGCTTGTTGCAGAAATTAGACGATCGAAACCTCAACTCGTTGCAAGATGCGATCGGACTTGATCACGCAAAGCTTTAACGTCAGTTAGACGAAGCGATCGCTTCGGTTGTGAATTCGAGAAGCCCCCTAAATCCCCCATTCTGGGGGACTTTGAGCCAAGATTCCCGATTTCAAAGTCCCCCAGAATGGGGGATTTAGGGGGCACAAGCCGACTCAAACGGAGCAATCAACGAACTTATATACACTCTAGTTAAGTACGAGAAGTTGCACCTTAATCAATCCATGTTCCTTAGGATCTAGGTGTTCTTTTGCTCTAGTTTGCGGCTTACCTGCGACATCGTGTAACAAAACACCCAATAGATTAAACCAATGAACAGATAGACTTCTGCATAACGTCCTAAAAACTGAGGTTGCGCCAAGATAGAACGGGTAATGCCTGTCAGTTCAACCAGGGCAAACAATGAGAGCAGTGACGTATCTTTGAACAGTGAAATGAACTGACCGACAATTGCAGGAATCACTGTTCTTAATGCTTGCGGTAACACAATCAACAACAAAGATAAAGGCGTGTTTAATCCTAATGCTTTAGCGGCTTCGACTTGTCCGCGTGGGATAGACTGCAATCCACCTCGCACATTTTCTGCGAGGTAGGCAGCGTTGAAGAGAACTAATCCAGCGATCGCTCTGACCAATCGATCGAGTTGCACCTGACCCGGCAGCACCAGAGGCAACATCACCAGTGCCATAAATAAAATTCCGATCAGTGGCAACCCGCGAATTAATTCAATATAAATCGTACAAAAACCTCGCAAAACTGGGAGAGAGCTTTGTCTTCCTAATGCTAATAAGATTCCTAACGGAAACGCTAGAGCAATGCTGATGCTTGCTGCTAATAACGTGAGTAATAATCCATTCCATAAATTAGTTCCAACCGGAGTGAGAATAAATCCGCCTCCGATCAGCCATAAGATGATTAAAAAAGAAATGGGAATGATAATGACTAAAAATTGTCTTTGCTTAGGATTGAAAATTCCGTTAGCGATCGTGCCGACAATGATCGCTAACGCCAACCATAATCGCCAAATCTGATCGGCGGGGTATCGCCCCACAAAGAACAACGGCAAGTTGGATGTAACCACTTCCCACTGCGCTTTGTTGAATGCCCAATTGATGAATCCGTAGCCAACCCAAATCGAGAGAGCGAGACAGACGATCGACAGCAGACTGTTATACCAGGTGTTAAAAAGATTTTTGCGAAGCCAACCGATCGAGGAGTTTTGAGTTTTGGGTTTTGAGTTCATCGCTCTACAATTTGCACTGAACGGTTAAAGAGATTCATCAGAGAGGAAATCACAAGGCTAATGGTGAGATAGGCTGCACAAATCAAAATCATGACTTCGACAGCACGACCTGTTTGATTAAATGTTGTGGATGCGATCGCATATAGGTCAGGATAACCAACGGCGATCGCTAAACTCGAATTTTTTGCCAGATTCAAATATTGATTAGACAACGGCGGAATAATTGCCCGCAGCGCTTGCGGAAAAATCACCAATCGCATCAGCAATCCGGGTTTGAGTCCGAGCGATTGGGCTGCCTCCCACTGTCCTTTGGGCACCGATTGGATGCCCCCGCGCACAATCTCGGCAATAAACGTCCCGGTGTAAATAGCCAGCCCAGCCAACAGTGCCGAAAATTCTGGCGAAAGCTGTAGCCCAAACAACCCGACTCCGCGATTACTAAAGTTGATGAATCCTAAAGAAATGGCATCTTCGGGTTGGGGCAAACTCAAAAATACTGCAAAATACCAGAAAAAAAGCTGCAAAAGTAGAGGCGTATTTCGTAGTCCTTCTACATAAATTGTTGCCAGCTTTTGCACCAGCCAGTTATCAGACAGACGGGCAATTCCTGCCGTGACCCCGATCGCCGTTGCTAGAACAATGCCTACAATAATCACCCGCAACGAATTGAGCAACCCAACTAACAAAGCCAGGTTATAGCTATCAGAGGGTTTGTAGGCGAAGGGAATATCTCCGATCGTAAACCCAGCTTGCGACTTCAAAAAATTAAACCCAAACTGAATGCCCAGTTGCCGCAAATTGCGAGTGAGATTATTGCCTAAAAATGCGAGGCAGGACACGATCAAAACGATGGCGATCGCTTGTCCTACAAACCGCCAAAACCGAACATTTCGCCAAAAAGAACCCATCGCCAGAACTATTGTAGGGATAAGCCAGATTATGACCTAACCTGAGTCAAATCGTTTCGCTGCCCAAAAATGTTCACAGGCAGGAACTTAAAGAGATGGGGTTCACACTTCAAACTTTAGGCAGACGGTTTTATCTACAGAAAATTATTATTCTTCTTGGGAGTAAACCTTTAAACAGATGAAACAAGAGTCATCTCAGGAGTCTTTGACCAGTCTTCTATTGCCCCTGGCATTGATCATCGGTCTGGTGCTTCTGCTCAGTCTCAATGGCGGTCAGCCCATCGGAGAAGCCCCAGCAAGCACTCCTTTAGAGACTTGGCTGAAGCTAATTGTGGGTTATTTAGCGGCTGGTACAGAAATCGCGGCCGCCTTTGTGATCGGAACCGCTGTAGCTCGTGGGATTTTCACCTACACTCGGCAACTCTTTTTGAGAAGACCGCACATTGACTCAACTGAGGCGATTCGCTTGCAGTTGGGGCGAG
>JAYVFW010000235.1:0-13753 GCA_043772715.1 Phormidesmis sp.
GCCCCCTAAATCCCCCAATTTTGGGGGACTTTAAGATTCTGGTTCCCCTCAAACTTGGGGGGCTAGGGGGGCAATTCATATTTGCATTCAGCAACGCCAGAAAACTAAACCGTGAAAGCTGGAGATGTGGTGGCTCGCCTGGATAATTCTCGCCTGATGACCACCCAAAGTCAGCTTGAAGGCGATCTGCGGCAAGGCAGGCTGCAACTCGGTCAAGCAAGCGCTCAGATTCAGGCACTCGATGCTCAAATTGTCGCCGAGTCAAACTTAACCCAGCGCAGCATCCAAGCGGCTCAAGCAGAAGTAAAAAGTCAGCAGCGGCAATTTCAAGATCAGCAGCAAACGTCTGCATCGAATGTTGAAGAAGCCTCAGCCGCGCTTAGTTTTGCCCAAGAGGAACTGAATCGGTTTCGACAACTCGCAAACGCAGGCGCGATCGCCCCGTTAATTGTCAAAGAAAAAGAAGCGGCGGTGAAAGTTGCCCAGGCGAAAGTAAACCGAGCCAGTTCTGGTCTAAACCCAACCGATGCAGACATCGCAAGAGCGCAGGAGCAAATTGCCCAAACGCAGGCGAAAGGGGCTTCGACACTCGCCACACTGGGACAACAGCGAGAACAACTGCTGCAAAATCGCAATGAATTGCAGCGTCAACTCGATCGCACTCAAAAAGAATTACAGCAACTCGAACGGAATTTTAGTCAAAGTACGATTCGCGTCCCCATCTCAGGCACTTTGATGGAACTGAATCTGAGAAATGTGGATCAGGTTGTGCGATCGGGCGACGCGATCGCGTTCATCGCGCCACAAAACGCGCCGTTTGTGGTCAAAGCGCAAGTTGCGGCACAAGACATCGACAAAGTAAAGCCTGGACAATCGGTGCAGGTGCGAGTGTCTGCCTGTCCCTATCCCGATTATGGAACGCTGAATGGAACAATCAAAACCGTTGCACCCGATGCGCGACCTGCTGCCAACAATGCCCCCGCTACTTATGAAATCACCATGCAGCCAGAAAAATCTTATGTAGGAGACGATCGGCGGCAATGTCAACTACAAGCAGGCATGGAAGGCAGCGCCGATGTGATTTCGCGGCAAGAAACGATCGTACAGTTTTTGTTAAGAAAAACGCGAATGATCTGGTAGGGGCATGGCACTGCCGTGCCCTCACTGTCACATTCATCGATAAATTAGTATTACCTAACGGGCGTTGAACAAATATTTATAGGTTACGGCTATGGTTTCTGCATTAAAACACGGCTACCCCTGTGTGTCACAACTCAGCGAAGAAGATTGTGGAGCCGCCTGTCTAGCCTCAATTAGCAAACACTATGGACAGGTTTTGAGTATCGCTCGCTGTCGAGAAGCGGTCGGAACAGGACAACTCGGAACAACATTATTAGGACTGCGACGAGGCTTTGAGAACTTAGGATTCAAGACCCGATCGGTCAAGGTGTCTGGCGAAATTCTCGATCGCTTGAGCGAATTGCCGCTGCCGGGTGTGATTCACTGGAAGGGCTATCACTGGGTCGTTCTTTATGGCAAGCGAGGCAAGAAGTTTGTCGTTGCTGATCCCGCTTTGGGGCTTCGCTATGTCACCCGTCAGGAGCTAACGGCAGCCTGGAACGGCATTATGCTGCTGCTAGAACCCAATCCAGAATCGTTTTTGTCACCGGGACAATCGGAGGTAAAAAGCGGGTTCGGACGATTCTTTCAGCGCATCTTGCCCTACCGATCACTCCTATTAAGCGCACTCTTAATCAACTTAGTGTTAGGAGTTCTCTCGCTGGCGAGTCCGTTCTTAATGCAGATTCTCACGGATGATGTTTTGGTGCGGCAAGATTCCCAACTGTTGACGGTGGTGATTGTCAGCGTTGTGATGTTGAGCTTGTTTAGTGGCGCTCTACAAATGTTGCAGTCTGTGTTGATTGCTCATTTCAGTCAGCGATTGCAGTTGGGCTTTGTGCTGGAGTTTGGACGCAAGATTTTGCATTTGCCGCTGAGTTATTATGAGACTCGCCGCAGTGGCGAAATTACTAGTCGATTACGAGATATTAATGAAATCAATCAACTGTTGTCTCAGGTAGTGGTCGCGTTACCCAGCCAGTTCTTTATTTCGTTGATTTCTTTGAGTTTCATGCTCTTTTATAGCTGGAAACTGACGATCGCAGTCGTCATCATCGGTCTATTCATGACTCTATCAGTCGTGCCGTTTCTCCCCAAGTTACGCAAAGCGACTCGCAATCTTTTAGTCTTATCGTCTGAAAACCAAGGAGTCTTAGTCGAAACCTTTAAGGGGGCATTGGTGATGAAATCAACCAACGCCGCTCCCCAATTTTGGGAAGAGTTGCAAAGCCGATTTGGTCGTCTCGCCAATTTGAACTTCAGCACTATCCAAATTGGCATTATCACGGGCACCTTTACGCAACAAGTCAGTCGCATTGGAGGGGTTCTGCTACTAGGATTAGGCAGCTTTTTGGTGATCAACAAAGAACTGAGCATTGGGCAACTATTAGCCTTTAACGGAATGCAGGGCAATGTGCTGGTATTCATGAGCGCTGTTTTGGGTCTTGTGGATGAGTATTTTCGATCGCAAACCGCTGTCAGCCGCGTCTCAGAAGTCATTGACGCTACGCCAGAAGTGAGTGGGAATACTCAAAAGCCGTTTGCTCACTTGTCAGCCGATACTGATGTTGTCTGTCATCGGCTCAATTTTCATCATGCAGGTAGAGTCGATTTGATGGAAAACTTCTCGCTGTCGCTGCCGGGTGGAGAAGAGATCGCGCTGATCGGCACTTCTGGCTGCGGCAAAAGCACCCTCGCTAAACTAATCGCCGGACTGTATGAACCCAATTCTGGCAATGTCCGCGTTGGCTATTATAACCTGCAAGATTTGTCGCTCGATTGTTTGCGGCAACAGGTGGTTTATGTGCCGCAAGATGCCCATTTTTGGAGCCGCACGATCGTCGAAAACTTTCGCCTCGGAACGCCTTACGTCTCGTTTGAGCAGATTGTTAAAGCCTGTCAAATTGCTGGCGCAGATGACTTTATCAGCCAGTTGCCCAGCCAATATCAAACCGTGTTGGGCGAGTTTGGCGCAAATTTGTCCGGCGGTCAACGTCAGCGACTGGCGATCGCGCGTGGCATTGTCACCGATCCGCCTGTGTTGATTCTCGATGAGTCAACCGCAGGACTTGATCCTGTCAGTGAGGCGCAAGTGCTCGATCGCTTGTTGTCTACTCGACGGGGCAAAACCACCATTATGATCACGCATCGCCCTAGTGTGATCGATCGGGCGGATTGGGTGGTTTTGCTCGACAAAGGCGAAGTCAAAATTTAGGGGACTCCGACCGAGTTACGCGCCATCACTGGCGACCATTTGAAGTTTCTATCCTACTAACAATCAGAGGTAACTCCCATGTCTGAACTCGATCAATCTTTAACTGATTTGTCTGCGACTCAAGAAGAAAGCGTGTCTGGCGGGTTTGAAATGGCTCCCATTGTCTTTTTTCAAGAAACGGCGATCGACACGTTTGGCGAAAGTCACATGAGTCTCCACAATCAAGACGGCTTGAGCGCTGAATCTTCGACTAGAACCGGATACAGCTTTCGACAAACCACGTTTGCACTGTTTGGGGGCAGCAATTTTGAAATGGGTTCATTGTTCAAGCTCTTTGATTTGTTCCGCAGATTCTTTTGAGGAACGCGAGTCAAATGAAGCCCGGATTTGCCCTCACCCCAACCCTCTCCCTAAGGAGCTATGGTATACACACAAATGGCTTTAAGTTCAAACTCCTTGGAGATCGCCCCCTAAATCCCCCATTCTGGGGGACTTTGAGAAGAGGACCTCCAAGATTCAAAGACGTTTCCAAGCTTCAAAGTCCCCAGAATTGGGGGATTTAGGGGACGTTCCCAGATTCGTGCAGGAGGTCTAATTCACGACCCTAAATTTTCACGGTGCCGCTATCAACAAAAACAGCAACGGAAGGTTTTGTGTTGGGGTAAGCAGCAAAACTATAAATATACTGTCCTACCGCTAGAGGCTTCTGCGTTTTGAACACAACAGTCAGAGTAGTTTTGGCCGACACTGGCGAATTGAACTCTACCCAGACCGTGCCCGTTTCATCAATCCATGCATCTTTGACCCCGATTTCTGCTCCCGTTGTCGAGGTTCCTACAAACGCGGTAGTGCCCTTTAGGTTGAGATGAATCGGCACGATCGTATTCTCTCGATCGGGCTTAGTGAGCGAAAGAGACAACTTTGCAAAGCGGTTGCCCGACTGTTCGGGTAAAGTCATCGTGAACGAATAAGCGTCACCACTCACGGTTGCTTGACTTTGCTTTAGAGATTCATTCATCTCGTAACCATTCGTAGTTGTGACACTAGGCATTGAGATGCTGTTATCACTCGGAGTATTGTATTGAGCAACCGTTGTTGATGTGCCGAGTAGCGTGCTGGCGATCGCCAGTGTCAGAATACTTTGAATCTGGCTCATTGTAACCTCCACGAGGGTTTAATTCTAGTATCAATAGATCTACTGCACGAATCCGGGCAGCCCTCCCCAACCCTTCTCCCCAAGGAGAAGAAGGGCTAGAGTTCTTGTCCCCTCTCCTTGGGGAGAGGGCTAGGGTGAGGCAGAGTATTTATGCAGGAAGCGCATTCAGGGACGAAAGAATTTTCAGCCCATCACGTTATGCAAACTGGATAACGTCTTTGTTGAAGTTGATGCGATTCTCTCCGGTGGGGAACCCGGCTCTACCATCGCCATCGCCATCAATGTTGGTGTGAAGATTGGCGTAGAGATCGCCTGCTAAGAAAGCCGCTTGCTCGGTTGGAGTCAGCTCAAACTCACCCGAAATCGTGCCAGACTTGGTATCAGTTGGGGTGTTGGTTAAGAAGCGAACAACCGTTGCATCGGCAAAGTTTCCGCGATTGTCTCCAGAGGGGCTAAAGTGGAAGTGAGTGCCAGAAAGCGGGTTGCCTTCGACATCTTTCGGAACTTTCAAAAAGTTATTCACTAATGACACTGGGTCTGAGCCGTTGAGAATTTTAGCGTTAGGGTCAATGGTGGTTTCGCCCTGGCTGAAGAGTGGGAAGGCATCAAAATCTTTATAGGTTCCGTTGACTTTGAGAACTCCGTCTTTCAACTCACTGTTGAGTTCTGTCGTGCCGGGGCTGTCAGTGACAAAGGGAAACTCAGTTTGACCGCTACCTTTGGCAGTGACCGTCTTAAAGCCGTCATTGCCGACGTAGAGGAAGTCATCCCCGCTTCCCCCGATTAAGCGATCGTGCCCCAAGGTGCCCGTGAGTTTGCCATCACCTCGCTGAGATTTAAAACCTTCTTGCTTGAGGTTTGCTAGACTCTGGTTTGCCTCACGACTGTTGAGCGCAAAGTTTTTCTCAGAGAGATCAGATGCTTTCACAAACGGCAACGATGCGAGAATGTGTTCTGTTTTTTTGTCAATGATCAGCGCATTGTTGACCGAATCGAGGGGTTGGTCTAGTCCCCCTTTACCAGGGTTTTTGCCTTGAGCAATGATGATGTTTTTAGGGTTGACTCCTGAGATCACAAAGCGATCGCTAGAGGCATCAAAGTCAAGCACTCGGTTAGTCGTTTCTTTGCCGAGAATAACGGTATCGTTGCCTGTGCCAGTGGTAATCGTGTTAAAGCCGCGCCCGGTTCCTCGAATCACGTCACTGTCGCCCGACCCGATGACAACGTTGTTGCCACCTTTGGGATTTAAGTAGTCGCCTCTGGAACCAAGATTATCTCGAAATGAATCCTCACGAGTCAGTTTACTCAGATCGAGACCTCTAGCAGAAGCAACCTGATCTAACGCGGCATGAAGCTGAAACTTACCAAAAGTTGGCGCGTGGTCGTGGTCATCGGGTGTAGCAACAAGAGGTTGTTGTTCGTCTGGTGCGAGTGATTGGTTGAGCGATTGTTCAAGGGTCGCATCTGGGACAAGGGAACCTTTTGATTGACTAGTCGAGGCATTAGAATTTGCAGTGCCGAGAGTCGGATCTGCGATTCCAGCCGCATTTTGTTGTGCTAACTGAGAGTTGTTGTTAAAGGCTTCCATCGTGACTCCTAAAATTTCAGGAAAAGAACAGTGTGCAAAGATTGAACTGCTGGCATCAATGCTGATGTAGCGTTTCGTTAATTGCTTTTTGACAGGCAAAAATCAGTTCTGATTACGATAGATGGATTAACTCTGATTGCTGGTGTTGCCGTAAATTTAGAAGTTTTTGCTTCGTAATTTAGAGGCTTGTTGAATACTGGCAGTAATAAACTTGACACCTGCTAATTCTTCAGAACTAAGCCATCATCGCATTCGGCACTGAGTAGACGATGATGAACTTGAAAAATAAAACTCTCAATCTCGCGCAAGCTAAAAGAATCATCAAGAGATTGTATGGGTCACCTTTAGAAGGCTCTAAAGATGGCAGGTGCAGCTACAATCTCTGCGGTAAATGCTGACGAGCTTGGAGAGTTAAAACGCTTGGGCAGAGTGGAGTTTTGAATTCTTCTGAGTCACATCGTCGCCCTGCACCTAATATAACAGACTTAAATCAAATGGCAACCCTATTCGCAATCAATTCCCATAATTAGAACCAGAATTTTGTGAGTTCTAATTAATGGCTAGCATACGTCTAATAATAGGCGTTGCTGAATGCAAGTATGAATCTGTCTATCGAGGCTGAATCCTTTCGCCCCCTAAATCCCGCAATTTTTGGGGACTTTAAGATTCTGGTTCCCCTCAAACTTGGGGGGCTAGGGGGGCAATTCATATTTGCATTTAGCAACGCCTAATAATAAATAGGGGCACGATAGGTCGTGCCCCTACAGAATTTTGGGATATTTAATCGATGATTGTTAGCGAACAGATTTCATTCCGTCAAACGCCTTGGTGATTTCTTCAGTGACGTAACTGATCGGTGCCCGTTGTCGAACCTTGATCAGGGTGGTAATCGTCATGCCCGGTGTCAACGAAAATCGCTGCGATCGTCGCTCAAGAAACTGGCGATCAAGCCGCACTTCGATTGGAAAAACGGTCGATCGCGGAGACTGCTGACTCACCGGAACCGCTTCACTGCCCACTTTTGAGATCACCCCTTTGACAGCGCCAAACTCAGTGAAAGGATAAGCATCAATGCGAACATCGACAGGCATACCCATGCGAACATTGGCGATATCAGCATTTGCCACCTGAACTCGTGCCGTCAGCGACTCATTGGGCACCACTTGCAGCAACGTTTGACCGGGCTGAGTGACTGCACCTGGCAGTTTTGACCCTAGCTCAAACACCACACCATCGGCTGGGGAGCGCAACCCCTGATTTTTGAGATCAAGACGAACTTGATTAAGCTGCGAGTTGACCTCAATCATCTGACGCTGATTGTCTTTAATGATGCTGTCAAACTTGGTATCTAATTCTGCTAACTGTTTCTGCAAATCCTGTTGGGTTTCATTCAGCAATTTGCCGTCTTCAACCCTAGTTTGCAGTTGTCCAATTTCTACCTGCTCTTTTTGCAGACGGCTCTGGATCAGTTGTTTTTGCAAATCGCCGACACCTACCTCACGCTGCAATAATGTGACACGGGGAATTGCACCTTGTTTGACTAACGGGCGCAATCTCTCTAGCAGTTCTTGTTCTCGCTGTAGCTGAAACTGAGTTTGAGTAATTTGTGCGTCAGAGTCAGCGATTTTGGTTTGCAAACTAGACTTTTGGAGCTGACTGAGCGATTGGCGATCGCGCAATTGCTGTTGATAGAGATTATAGCGTTGCAGTTGTTCTGAGGCAAGACTGCTGGGGTTTCCGGTGAGTTGAGCCACTAACAGCAAGCGCGTTTGCACTTGGCTCGTTAGTTCGGGTGAAAGCTCAAGATTGCTTTTTCCTAAAGTCTTTAATGATTTTCCCTGTTGGGCAACTCGCAGCACCGCTGTTTCTTTAACAAGTCTCTGACGTTGAAGCAACAATTCCTGCAACCGATTCAGCAGCGCAGTTCGATCGAATTGCATCAACAGTTGTCCTTGCTTAACCGATTCACCTTCGCGCACTAGCACAGCCGTTACGACTCCTCCTGCTCTAGCCTGAACGATTTGAGATTGTGATTGTGGCTCTAATTTACCGCTAGCGTTGACCACCACATCCACTCGCGCCAACACTGACCAGCCCACCCCAACCGTGATTCCTAGCAAAATCACCTGCGTCAATCGCTTTGTCCAATTGCCAGCAGTGGGCAACCCTGTGGCTTTAGTCTCCAAGTCTTGTTCGACCTGATCTTGCATGGTTCGATAGCGCGTTTGCAATGCTGTTAAGGGAGCAAACAATCGAGGACGACTCATAGATCTTCTCCAGGGAAGTGGTGGGTTTCTGTGAACAAAGATGGACGGTTGAAGCGGGCGATCGAACACAGACGTTCAACAATCTTCTGGCTGATTATGGCTGTCGTGACTGTTGAGCATAGAGGCAGTAATAAAGTTGACGACGTGCCATTAAGTCTTGGTGGGTTCCCTGCTCGGCGATGATGCCAGATTGCATAAAGAGAATCCAATCGGAACGGGCGATCGTGTTGAGTCGGTGGGTGATAAAAAAACAGGTGCGACCCTGAAATCGCTGCATCAAGTTTGTACAAACTCGACGTTCGGTTTCATAATCTAATGCACTGGTTGCTTCGTCAAAAATCAGCAATCGGGGATTGCGAAGCACCACGCGAGCGATCGCAATCCGCTGTCGTTGTCCGCCTGACAGTGCCGAGCCGCGTTCGCCAATTTGCGTCGCATAACCATCGGGCAACTGCATGATAAAATCATGAGCTTCAGCCACCCGCGCCGCTTCCATCACCACTTCATCGGGCAGATTCTCAAACAAAGCAATGTTATCGCGAATTGTTCCTTGAAATAAAACGGCATCTTGAGAGACAACCCCGACTTGCGATCGCAAAGAATGCAAATCAACTTTGCAAACATCATAATCATCAATGGTAATGCTGCCGCTCTGAGGTAAATATAAACGCGGTAACAATTTCATTAATGTGCTTTTCCCAGAGCCGCTCTGACCGACGATTCCGACAAAGGTGCCTGGTGCAATATCTAACTGAATGGTTGATAATTGCAGCGATCCTGGTTTAAATCCAAAACAAACCTCGTGATATTGAACTCGCCCAATAATCGGTGGAATTTGGAGTTGTTGCTCTTGAGACAACTCCTCTTCGGCAGGAGAGTCTGCAATGTCGGCGAGCAGTTCCATCGAAAGTGAAGTTTCTTGAAAGCGCTGCCAGAGCCTTGCCAAACGCAAAAGTGGCCCTGTTACATATCCGGTTAAAATGCGAAAAGCGAACAGTCCCCCCAGGGTTAATTCACCTGTCAAAACTAGTTCGGCACCCACCCACAGCACGATTAGACTGCTCACCGTGTTGAGAAAATTGCTGTAGGAATAAAAGACAGTATTGATGTTTGAAGTTGTAAAGCCACTGGTCAAATATTGTACGTAGCGATCGCGCCAAGTTGCTTCGACTAAAGACTCCATGTGCTGAGATTTGACCGACGCAATTCCGCCCAAGACTTCGACCATGTAGGACTGCACTTTCGCGCCCTGCTCAGCTTTAACGCGAATCAGTTTTTGCTGAATTTTAGACATCAGCAGAGTAGAAACAATCACAATCGGAACCGTAGCAAGAACGCACAGCGTTAGACGAACGTTATAGAGCAACATTACGCCAATATAAAACAGCGAAAACACCACATCCATTACAGTGGTGATCGCAGTTTCGGTCATAAATTGACGAATGTTTTCTAATTCTAATAATCGCGATGCCAACTCTCCGACCGATCGTTGCTCAAAAAACTTGAGCGGTAAGTGCAGCAGGTGACGCACAATCTCAACGCCTAGATGCAAATCCATGCGGTTTGTGGTGCTGATCAACATTTGCGTTCTTAGAATGGTCAACACGCCTTCTAAGAGTGCGAACACAATCATCAATATCCCAAACGTAGACATGGCTCCTACATTGGCACCGATAATCACCTTATCGACCACCTGCTGCACCAGCAAAGGATTGCCCAAACTCAAAAGCTGAATCACGATCGAGGCGAGCAAAACCTGCACTAAGACATCGCGCTGTTTGATCACCATGGGTAAAAACCGACGGAAACCAAATCGCTTAGTCGGCGTGGTCGCAAATCGCTCTAGAACAATCGCTTGGCAAACAGTCGGCGCTGAGTCTGAAGGGGTATCGATCGTCAACTGTTTTGCTAACCGATCGGGCGTTAGGCGCACCAATCCGGTTCGGGGTGAACCCAACACAGTAGTTGTCGGAGTCACGTCATACAGCACAGCAAACACGTCACCAAACTGAATCAGCGCTGGAGTAGTCAGCCGATTGATGCCGCCACCTGTGGGCGTAAAGTTAATGACTTGAGCATTTAGCCCGATCGCTTGAGCAATTCGCAAATAGAGATCGACGGGTTCAAATTTCTCGATCGCTTGCCGCTTTAATGAGCGACGCATCGAATCTGGACGATAGGGAACTTGTAACCGTTCACAGACCATGCCAAAACACGCCACAATATCTTCGATCGGTTCTGGAGAACTCGACTTCCAAGCGGGATAGGCTTTGTCGTCAGGTGGAGAAATTTTGGCAACCGTCGAGATTACGGGTTCGATCGCAGCAACACTTGCAGGAGTCTGTTGAAATGTTGAAGTTAAGCAAGCCCAATCGAGTCCTAACAACCGCACCGGGAATCGAGAGGGACGAATTTGCTGCAATTGGCTAACGTGGGTGATGGGTGTCCCGATCGGTAAGTTAAGACCTTCACCACTACTAACCAGCCAGATACGATCGTCAGGCAGCATAGACAACGCATCTGACATTGCTGCATCCCAATGTTTTGCGACGGCAAACTGTTCTCGATCGATCGACTGCACGACTTCTAATAAATCGAGATCAGAGGTGGGATCGAGCAACAGCGATCGATCCCGAGAAACCGTATCAAAGAGTTCTAACAAACTCACTTGTTGTGTCAACACAGGCATCAAATACTTTAATGCCAGCGATTCAAACTCATCGGCAGAAAGTGCCAGCGTCAGCACTTCACGATCGGCAGTTTGAGAACTCATCGCGGCTCTCACTGACCCCGCTCCAACCCGACGAATCAAGCTATCCCAACCCACTACCGTGCCCGCGCCGGACACTGCCAGCGTCGGATTTTGCTGTGAGTCAGAGCCGAGAATCCGCACACTTCCTTGCACAATAAAATGCACGGCTGAAGGCAATTCTTTAGGCGGATAAATCACTTCTCCTGGCTGAAAAGAACACAACCGCAGTTTTGACGCGATCGCGCCTTGCAGATTAGGAGGCAGCGGTTTGAACAGCCATGCCGTAAAAAAATCTGTCAAAAACGATTGCATTCGTTCATCAGTTTGCATCATAGACACGAATCCTCACGCGGTGAACTCTGTTAATTCTGTCTTTTGAGTAGTGGACATTAATTACTGTCGCCCAGAGGCGCTGCTTGGTGAGGTTGGTAGGATGGCTCTGTCGCAGTTGACTGCACCGCGATCGCCCCCGGCGTATCAATCACTCTTTGAACTTGCGTTTGCAGCCATTGAGTATAGAGGCGATCGACCACAGCCGTGCGAGTCACCTCAGTCAGGCGGGCAGCAATCACCCGCTCTAATCGCACGACCCAAAATCGATTGTTCACAGGCACCGGAGCGTAGACAGTTCCGGTCTGCTGGTGGCGAAATAAGTCTGCAATGTCGATCGGCAGCGTCGAGAGCGCCACCGGACCAACCAATCCACCTGTGTGCCGCTCACCCCCCAACGAATATTCTTGCGCCAGTTGTGCAAACTCTACGCCATCATCTCGAAGCTGAAAATAGACTTCTTGCGCCAAGGACTGATCATCAAGCTGAATTAGTGAATATTCCACGCGATCGAGGTCGGACTTAATGCGAAGAAATTCCGACTCTACCTGGTCAGCAAACCGCAGTTGCTTAAATTTTTGCAGTTGCCACTCGCGCATCATCACTGCCTTAAAATAATCGAGTGTGATTTCCTTTTGCTGGCACCACTGAGTTACAAAATCCTCAAAATCCTCCGGTATTGGTATATCGGCTGCTCCGACTAGCGTGTGAAACACCTCCTGTTTTAATAAAGGAACTTCTTTAAACACTTCATCTAACAAGAGATGCCCGACTAGCGGCTCTAGAAGCTTGTATTGAATTAAAGCAGAGATAATCTGGTCACCGTTTAACAGGCGACTACCAATCTTTAAGCAGTTACTCATGGAAGTGTTCCAAACGTTCAAACAGACAATCTTTTCGCTCAACTAATC
The DNA here is from genome assembly GCA_043772715.1 of Phormidesmis sp. Classification (GTDB taxonomy): domain Bacteria; phylum Cyanobacteriota; class Cyanobacteriia; order Leptolyngbyales; family Leptolyngbyaceae; genus Phormidesmis_A. The sequence continues at coordinate 12,339 of JAYVFW010000235.1, forward strand.
TGTGCCACTGTTTTTATAAAGCAGTAAACAGTCAAGATAGTGATAGCCTTTCACTCTTTGAGAGGCTATCACTATCTGTCGTGCGTCTAGGTTAATTAGAACCCGTATCAATATAGTTCTAATTAATTTTCAACTGGCTAGTGGCAGTTATACCCTGACTGTTGTTTATACAGGCTGACCCGCAGAAAACCGGATGTTATTCAATAATTTATTTAATTAGAACAATCTCTTAAATCGGAAAGTTCTAATTAGCAAAATTGTAGCTTTTTGGTTAAAAAGTTACACTACTTACTAAGTACTGTTTCCTATTTTAGCGCTCAAATTATTTTAACCTGCTTTAGGGAAAGGCTTTTTTATTAAAAGTCTTCTAAATTCTCAGGTTTCACCAGGTATAAAAAGCTGAGGCAATCTTTAAAAAGTTCTGAGATTACCAGGTTGGGTAAATCCTTTTCCTTCTTTACTCTTGGTATAAGGATGTACTTCATAGTAAACTTACAGAGTGTGCAACCTTAGTTAAGCCTCATCAGTCAGCTCTAGAGACTTGTCAAAGCAAAATCAACGGCAGAGTCTATCAAGAGCATTGACTTCAGGGTGCTGAGTTCGTGCTGTTAGGTGTCTTTTTGAGATAGCGCGATCGCGCCTCATATCATTGCAACCAACCCTATTCAGATGGCAACAGCTTCTAGCTTGTAAGCCGATCTGAGCAGCTTTAAAGTTTAACCAATCATAAGGAAATCATCATGACTATTAGCAACCCAGTTGGGCTACAGGCACTTTCAGCGCTCTTAAGTCAAACCACCTCAGTCACGGTCGCCACCGATGGAGTGAACTTTGACAGCATCGGGTCAACCAATGATCTATTTGTTGGAAGCGCAACCAACAACACTGCTAGAGGCAACGAAGGCAACGATTTGTTTCTCAGCGGTGACGGAGATGATTTGCTCTTTGGTGACGGGGGCGATGATGCCCTGTTTGGGGAGAATGGAGCCGATCAGCTTAGAGGTGGCAACGGCAACGACACGATCGATGGTGGTGTGGGCAACGATATCCTAGTTGGAGACAGTGGAGTCGATCAACTCATCGGGGGCGAAGGAGCCGATCAATTTGCCTATACAGGTGACGTGTTTGCAAACGGCGTTGCTGCACCTGCTGGAAAAACGGGTATCAATGTTCTAAACCAACCTGATGTGATTGCAGACTTCACGATCGGCGAAGATCAATTTGCGCTCAACAAATTTGATTTGAACCTTGACACCCTGACGTTTCAAAAAGGACAGTCTTCACAAATTGCTGGCAACGGCAACGTGATTGTGCTGACCGATCCTTTTCCAGCGGCGGGGGCTGCTGCGAAGGCGATCGCCAACAACAACAACATCACAGCCGATGCGGGCGCTTTTATTTACTTTAACTCGACG
>JAYVFW010000236.1:0-4442 GCA_043772715.1 Phormidesmis sp.
CTTAAGAATTCAGCACGCGCTAGTCATGCCGATTTTTCATGCGTTGCTCTCGCAGGCTGAAGATTGGAACGCGATTCGAGTCGTCTATTCTCATCCTCAAGCACTGGCTCAGTGTCAGAAATGGCTAGACAAGTTTTTGCCAAAAGCCCAGCCGATCGCACTCAATTCCACCACAGAAGCACTGCAATATTTAGATGGAGATCCGACGATCGCCGCTATCTCCTCTCAGCGGGCTGCCCAGTTACACCACTTGCCGATTCTAGCTTGCCCAATCAATGACTACCCAGACAACTGCACTCGATTTCTATTATTGAGCTTAGACCCCGCCCCAGGAGGCGCTTATACCTCGCTAGCCTTTAGCGTTGGAGCAAACCAACCCGGAGCGTTAGTGACACCACTCCAAATCTTTGCAAAGCGCTCTATTAACTTAAGCCGTATCGAGTCACGTCCGACCAAGCGCTCATTGGGAGAATATCTCTTCTTCATCGATCTAGAAGCTGATGTTAGAGGAGCCTCAATGCAGTCAGCTCTAGCAGAGTTAGCCGACCATACTGAAACGCTCAAGATCTTCGGAAGTTATGACGTTTTGTCGATCTGACTAACCAGCATCTTCTCAGTCAGAAGTATCTCCAAGCGTGTCTTTAAGAACGGTACGGGCAGCTAAATGGTTACGCGTCGAAGTTAAAATTTCTGCTTCGCGATCGAGACGGGCGGCAGTGTCCTGCATCTCTAACAGGGATTGCTGTTCGTCTGCCACACCATAGAGATTGCTGGCAACCCAGTAAGACAGCTCAGTCGGCAAATCTGGAATCGTCTCAGGCAGCTCAATTTCTTGCCCTGTCAGCTTCGCAGATAAACGAACCACGTCTTGCAATAGCTGACTCACGCTATTAGAGAGCGGTCTTAAGTCTTGAGCTGGCGGATGATCTTCAATCCATTCGACTAAGCCAACTCGATAGGGCTTTTCGCGGACATATTCTAAAACTCTAAACCTTTGCTGCCCTAACGTCCAAACCTTCATGCGATCGTCGGGCAGCCGATGAAACTGAACGATTTCTGCACAACATCCTACTAATGCAGGCTTACCTTGCACCTGATCCCACATCAACACCCCAAAGCGGCGATCGCTTTCAAGGATAGTGTTCATCATCATTCGATAGCGAAACTCAAAAATGTGCAGAGGCAAAGGTCTACCCGGAAATAAAACCATCTCAGGTAGTGGAAAGATAGGAAGTTCTCGAACTGCGATCGATGAGGTTGCCATTATTCGTCAACTGTAAAGACTGCTCCTCTTCTTACTCTAGCCCATCTAGAGCTAGGGGATCGATGCAGAGAGATGGTTTCAGATGAAATTTATGTAATAAAAATGCAGGGAGATAACTGGATCATCCCTGCGTTTAGGTCATTCAGATTTTTAAAGTAATCGCTTGCTTATAGTTTCACTTCAATGTCAACGCCTGCTGGTAAATCGAGCTTCATCAAGGCATCGATCGTTTTAGAAGACGGCTGATAGATATCGATGATACGGTGGTGAGTGCGCGTCTCGAAATGCTCACGAGAATCTTTGTCAACGTGAGGTGAACGCAACAAACAATAGATGCGACGGCGTGTAGGGAGAGGAATCGGACCGACCGCTGTAGCGTTTGTGCGATTAGCGGTGTCTACGATCTTCTCGCAGGAAGTGTCTAGGAGACGGCGATCGAAAGCTTTCAAACGAATCCGAATTTTTTGCTGCTGAATCGTTGCCATGAGTAGTTCTTTAAATTGTCTAGGTTCTGAATTAAGTCAAACGTCGAAGCTATCAGCAGTCTCACTCGCTCGCTAACTGCTGATAGCTGCCTACAGTCCGTTAGAACTACTTGAGGATCTTTGCGACGACCCCTGCACCTACCGTACGACCACCTTCACGGATTGCAAAACGCATTCCCTGCTCAATGGCGATTGGGTTGATCAGTTCAACGGTCATTTTGATGCGATCTCCAGGCATCACCATCTCAGCTTCACTGCCATCGTCAGAAGTAAAGTTGCTGATGGTGCCAGTCACGTCGGTTGTCCGCACGTAAAACTGAGGACGATAGCCAGGGAAAAAGGGCGTATGACGACCGCCTTCTTCTTTCTTGAGAATGTACACCTCGGATTCAAACTGGGTGTGAGGCGTGATTGAACCAGGCTTGGCGATTACCATCCCGCGCTCAATATCTTCCTTTTTAAGACCCCGAAGCAGGATACCTGCGTTGTCGCCAGCTAGCCCTTGATCGAGACTCTTCTTAAACATCTCAATCCCAGTCACAGTGGTCTTTTGGGTGTTTCGGATGCCGACTAACTCGACTTCATCTTGCACCTTGACCGTGCCGCGCTCAATCCGTCCAGTGGCGACAGTGCCCCGACCAGTAATGGAGAATACGTCTTCCACTGCCATCAAGAATGGCTTGTCTACTTCCCGCGCAGGGGTTGGGATGTAAGCATCAACCTCGTCCATGAGCTTGTAGATTGCATCGACCCATTCGTTTTCGCCCCGCTTTGCCTTGGGGTTTGCAGCCATGAATTCCAACGCTTGCAGGGCAGAACCCGTGACGATCGGAACGTCATCGCCTGGGAAATCGTAGGAACTGAGAAGCTCACGCACCTCTAGCTCAACGAGTTCTAGGAGTTCTTCGTCATCTACCATGTCTTTCTTGTTTAAGAAAACCACGAGATGAGGAACGCCTACCTGTTTGGCTAACAAGATGTGTTCGCGAGTCTGGGGCATCGGACCGTCAGCAGCAGACACGACGAGAATACCCCCGTCCATCTGGGCTGCGCCCGTGATCATGTTTTTCACATAGTCAGCGTGACCCGGACAGTCTACGTGAGCGTAGTGACGTTCAGCCGTCTCATATTCGACGTGAGCGGTGTTAATCGTAATCCCTCTCGCCTTTTCCTCAGGAGCAGCATCGATTTCGTCGTACTTTTTGCCGGTTGCTTGACCTAATGCCGATAGAGTCATTGTGATTGCAGCCGTCAACGTAGTTTTGCCGTGGTCAACGTGACCAACTGTGCCAATGTTGACGTGAGGCTTTGTCCGTTCAAACTTTGCGCGTGCCATGTGTTATTGTTCCTCTCTCTGATTATGCGTTCCCTTTGTTCTTTGCGATGATGGTTTCAGCCACGTTACGAGGCACTTCTTCATAACGGCTAAACTCCATTGTAAACGTACCTCGTCCCTGAGTCATAGATCGGATATCGGTGGCATAACCGAACATCTCAGCCAAGGGGACTTTGGTTGCAACCTTCGCAATTCCTCGTTCAACCCCTTGAGATTCAATCTGACCCCTGCGAGAAATCAAATTGCCCATCACGGGACCGAGGAAATCTTCAGGTACTTCAACTTCGACCTTCATGACTGGCTCTAGAAGGACGGGCGAAGCTTTCATGACCCCATCTTTGATTGCCATTGACCCGGCAATCTTAAATGCCATCTCGTTGGAGTCAACTTCATGGTATGAGCCATCGATAAGGGTGGCTCTCACGTCAATTAAGGGGTAGCCGGCCAGGATACCAGACTCACACGCTTCTTTCATCCCTTGTTCAGCAGGACCGACATATTCTTTGGGAACAGTGCCGCCCACGATCTTCGAGACAAACTCGAACCCAGTTCCCGGTTCGCCAGGTTCTACCGTGATAACAACGTGACCATACTGACCCTTACCACCACTCTGACGAATGAATTTTCCTTCAGCTTTGACCGCTTTACGGATGGTTTCACGGTAAGCAACTTGGGGCGCACCCACGTTTGCCTCGACTTTGAATTCGCGCATCATGCGATCAACCAGAATCTCCAGGTGAAGCTCACCCATCCCAGCGATAATCGTTTGGTTGGTTTCTTGGTCAATGTTGACTCGGAAAGTCGGATCTTCCTCAGACAGGGCTTTCAGCGCTTTGGAGAGCTTTTCCATATCCTGTTTGGTTTTCGGCTCAACCGCGACAGAAATTACTGGCTCTGGAATAAACAATGTCTCCAGAATCACCTGTGCGTTCTCGTCACAAAGCGTATCTCCAGTCAATGTATCAGACAGACCCGGAATAGCACCCAAGTCACCTGCACGAAGTTCGTCTACGTCAATGCGATCGTCTGCCTTTAAGATGATTAAACGAGAAACCCGCTCTTTCTTGCCCTTAGAGGAGTTCATCACGTAACTCCCCTTCTTAAGCACGCCAGAATAGATACGCACGAAGGTGAGACGACCCACAAACTTATCAGACATCACTTTGAATGCCAGAGCAGACATCGGTAAGCTATCATCCGCTCTGCGCTCAACGGTGGTGCCGTCTGCAAGCAGCCCTTGAACAGGGGGAACATCAAGCGGGGATGGAAGATAGTCAATCACCGCATCCAGCATGAGCTGGACACCTTTGTTTTTGAAGGCAGACCCGCAGAGCATTGGCACAAAGAATTCACCGTT
>JAYVFW010000237.1:0-4440 GCA_043772715.1 Phormidesmis sp.
AAAACGTGGCAGTGCCTAGGGCATAGCACTCTCCTCGGTTAGGGCAGCGTCCTTCTTCGCAAATGGTGTGAATCTGACGTTGCTTAATAATGCGCTGCACCGTCGAAATCTCGCTAGCTTTCCCGATCGGGCGGCGCAACCAGTCGGGCATCATGGCTATATCTGGTCGGTTGAGCGATCGCGACGATGCAGATTCAGAACTTGGGTTTTGATTCGTTTCAGTCGGCATAGAAGTGGGAATTCTGGAAGATCTAGTGCAGAGGCTGGGCTTAGAAAGGGTAAGCAACGCCAGAAATCATTCTGGGGAGCCGGTTTCTTTAGATGATCAGAGTCACCGCAATTTATCAATCATAGAGGGTACACTAGGGCATATTATTTTGACACTCGACCCACGTGAGTCACGCTCAGGTTCATCCTGATTTCGTAGCGCGAAGCCACGATGGGTTGGCTCCCACTCCTCGAATCGGTCAGCTTTGACGTTCAGGATTTCTACCTTTTGGTTAGAGTAAGCATCTAAAACCCTTGTGATAGTCGTCTCCATTCACTTCCTTCGTTTTTCGTCACTCTAGAGGAGTTCAGTTGTGGCAAGTCATAAAATCGTCGTCATTGATGACAGCGCTGTTATCCGCAACATGGTGCGTGATATGTTGCCAAAGGGCAACTTTGAGGTTCTAGAAGCCAAAGATGGCATTCAGGGCATCAATTTGATTCGGCAAGAGCGCCCTAACCTGATCATGCTCGATTTCTTGCTGCCGCGCATGAGTGGTTGGGAAGTTTTTCAGCAAATTCAGCTTCAGCCAGAGTTGCAGAGCATTCCGCTGGTGTTGATGTCGGGGCGCAAAGAGGAAGTCGCTGAAAAACTGCAAGAGCCGTTTGAATATTTTGAGTTTGTGCAGAAGCCCTTTGATCAGAAGATTTTGATCACTGCGATTAAAACGGCGATGATCAAGGCAAAACGTCGTCCGGTCGGTGGTGCTGCTCCGGCTGCGATCGGCACAGCAGGCGGTGCCGATGTTCAACAACTCAATGCCAAAATTGCCAAAATGCAGGCTGAGATTGATGCACTGAAAAAGCAACAGGGGCAGATTCTGGCGTTTATCAAACAAAAGCTGAAGTGATTTCAAATCTGCTTCAGGGGAGCCATGTATCCATAAGTCATCTCAATAGCTATCCGAGTTGTAACTTGGAAAACATTTGGAGACTTACCAGGTTTAGTGTTCAAAAATGCCCTGATAGTGCATCAAATCCAGAGCGCTAAACACTGGTAAACACTGAAAACACTGCTCGGCGAGTTTTAAGCGGTCTTCTCGCTCTAGCATCGCTATCAATTTTTGACGAGCGCTAATCAAATAGCGAACATCATTTGCGGCGTATCGAAGTTGCGCCTCTGATAAATTTGCGGCGTTTCCCCAGTCAGAACTTTGAGAGCTTTTGTCTAGCTCAACTCCTTCTAATTCTTGAATCAGATCTTTTAAACCGTGTTTGGGGCTGTATGTCCGGGCTAGTTTGCTGGCGATTTTAGTGCAGAATAGCGGCGTGACGCGAATTCCTAAATAGTGATGTAGGGTTGTGATGTCAAACCGCGCAAAGTGAAAAATCTTGGTGATCGCGGGGGCTTCTAGCAGCTTTTTGAGATTGGGCGCTGCGGTCTGTTTTTGAGCAATTCTCACGACGGCAACCCGATCGTCACCATCGCACAACTGCACCAAACACAACCGATCTCGCTGAGGCAATAAGCCCATCGTTTCGGTGTCAACCGCGATCGCGTCTGTTTGCAAATAACGCTCTAACCAGTCTGTGGGGAGATCACCGTCACAAATCTGAAAATCTTTGGGTTCCATTTAGGGGGTGGGAAGCAGCAAAAAGGATTAGACCGATCCCATATTACCGACTTCCCAGCGCGAAAACTTAGCTGTGACCTGCTATTTACGGATGAAGATCTGCGTAAAGTAGATCTCTCCCCTAGCATTACGGCTGACCCCAATACCCGTTAACCCATAATTTCCTTGAATGTTTTTGAGATGTCCGGGGCTTTTGAGCCAGCCCTGCACCGCTTGAGCAGCGGGGTCTTGATAGCCCATGTTATAGGCAACGTTTTCGGCAGCTCCGCGATAAGGCACCGACTTAGCAATTTCTTTAACTCGCTGCTCAAAGCCCTGATGACCAAAAGCGGTCTTTCCAGTGGACATATTTTGGCTGTGTTGCCGAGCCTGCTGAGTCAGACTCGCGGCAAGCTTTAAAGCCGGAAGCCCTTTGCTGGCGCGATATTGATTAATTTGCCGATGAACAGCTTGCTCAAGGGATTGCGTCGTCGAATTTGCCTGAGCGATCAAATTGACCGAAGCTGTAGAAGGCGCTGCTGATATCGGTTTTGTCAAGGTTGTGGGGTTTTGGGCAGAGCAAGAAGTCCCTAGACCACCGACGATCGCTAAACTTGCGATCGTCGCTCCAGACAAAAGAGGTCTTAGCATGGTGAAGCTTTTATACAACACTTCTCGTAGACGGAGATCATGAGTACGGGTTCCCAAATTGTGATTTTAGTCACTCGGTTGGCGATCACATCACAGAGGAGGACGAGGATAGGGTTTAAGCAAATTTTTGCCGCGATAGACGTGAAATTTGTCAACGATCACACCGCCCCGTCGTAGCGGCACTTCTCCTAGCTTTTCAAACTGTTGAAAGTAGGGCGCATATTCTGCCGCAGAATCTTTCTCAGTCTGAAACTCATTGGAGGTTAGATATAACGCATCTTTGCCAACCCATTGTTCAGCGGTTGACCAAAACGCAAAGCCACGGACATCTTTTTTATCAAAACAAGTGACCGGAATGGGTGCTAAAGGCGTTAATGCCATTCCCACATGACCTGCCATGTGAAAGCGATTGCTAAACACAAAATCAGCGTCTTTAAGAGCCGCTAAAAGCTGAGGAGAGGCGGCAAAATTTTGGCGCAGTTGCACGACATCTACCAGGCTAATCGAGGCATCATTTTCAGGTGCTAAAAAGCCGCCAAATATTCCATACTGACTCGGTTTTTGGAGCGTTCCTAGCGTGATGTGTGAGAGTGCTGTGAGCAGTAGTATCACGATCGCGATCGCAGACCCCATTAACCATCGCTTTACGAGTTTTGGGTGCCGTTTTTGCCAGAGAGCAGCTTGTTGACCGAGCAGCGGAGTTGCGGCAAAAAATCCGGGCATTGTCCAGGTGGGCAAAATCTGCTGATAGCCTCCGATGAGTGTAAACACGAGAAAGGCGGGCACAGAAACCCAAACCACCAACCATTGACGATCGCGCAACTTAGATAACTCGGTGTGAGTTCTAGGTTTGAACCACGATCGAGCGGTAGATCGTCCGGCTCGAATCCCAGTTGCGAGACTGACCCACCAAAGCGGCAATCCGATAGTCGGAAACAGATAGGCACTGTGAATCAGCGCTGTGTTGATCACATTCGCGAGGTCATAGCGCTTTGCAGGAATGCCGCGATTGCTTTGGAATAGAAAAGAAACCCAGTCGTGCTGCCAGTTCCAATACAGCACGGGGGAAACTGCGATCGTAAACAGGGCAACGCTGAGAAGAATCCAGGGCGATCGTAGGGCGGCTCGATGAGACACACTGGTGAGACAAAATCCGAGTAGCCCAACGCCTAAAAGCACGCCGTGATATTTGCTCACACAGGCTAAACCGACCAGCAAGCCAATCACCGCGACTCGATAGCTAGGGCGATAAGGTACATCATCCTGCGGAAAAAATTCACAGGCAGCGACCCAAAGCGTTAGTGACCAAAACGCCATGAGTGGGGCATCGGGTAGCGTCAAAATGCCAAAGCCGATCTGAAAAATGGGCGCGATCGAGGCGATCGCCAGCGTCAAAATTCCTGCCCGTTGAGAAAATAACTGCGTCGTCGCCCGATATAGAAAATACAACGCTGCCGTAAACAGCAAGAGTGCGCCGAGTCGAATCGTAAACGGTGAGACGTTGCCAGTCAGCCAAACTCCAAACGCCGTAGACAGCGCGACTAGCGGCGGATGGTCAAAATAACTCCAGGCAGGATGCAGCGTATAGATGTAGTAGTAAGCTTCATCAAACCCAGGCGGCAGCCAGAAAGCAATCATGCTTCTAAACGCCAGCCCGATGCCAAGCATCCAAACGACCAATCGCTGAGTTTGACTCCACCGTTTCTGAATTGATTGCATCACTGACTTGACACCAAAAAACGAATGACCCGATAAACGCCAATTTGTTTCAGCAGTTGATAGGCTTGGGGCGAAATTTTTGCCTCATTCAACGTGCTAATAGTTGTCACCATGAGGAGCGATCGCTGCGTCTTTTGTTGACGAACTTGTTCTAAATAAGGCTTAATTTTTGCAGAACGATTCAAGAATGTGATCGGCTGTTGGGTGTAAAAAACTAAACTTGGCTTCTCAAATGAATTGGTTGCCATGA
>JAYVFW010000238.1:0-13577 GCA_043772715.1 Phormidesmis sp.
ATCACAACGTCTTTTGGTTGTATCCCACACAGAGCGAGAAGGTGAAGTGTGTTTGATCAGTGCCCGTTTAGCCACTCGATCGGAGAAAAGAAGCTATGAATCAAGAACCTGAAATGACCGCCAATGACGAGATGAGACTTGAATATAATTTTTCAGGTGGTGTTCGTGGCAAATATTACGAAGCGTATATGCAATCAAGCAACATTATGGTTCTTGACCCAGATGTAGCGGAAATTTTTCGAGATTCGGCTGCGGTGAATGAGGCGTTGCGACTGCTTGCGAAAATTGCGAAGGCAACGTCAGCATAAAGTCCGTGAAACCGAGGATTGACGCTCTAATGAAATTGCGCGTGAAATGCTTGGCTTAAGTCTTTGTAAAATAAATACCAAAAACCTGTAGGTTACAAACGATGCCCCAAGCAATTCTGAACCAAATTCTTGACCAATTGCAAACGCTGGAGCCATCTGAGCTACAGCAGCTTAATCATGTACTCCAAAGATATTTAGTAGATCGGCGAACATCTGTCAAACGAGTAGCATTCCATCAAGCGTTGGTGGAATCTGGATTGGTGCGGCAGATTAAGAACCCTACCTTTGAGCGCAGAACACACCAACCTCTCATTCAAAGCCAAGGCGAGTCTCTTTCTCAAACAATTATTGAGGAACGCCGATAGATGGCAATCTACTTTGTTGACAGCAGTGCTTTGGTAAAGAGATATGTCAGTGAGGCTGGTTCAACGTGGATTTTAGAGTTGTTTGATCCTGCGTTAGACAATGAGATTTTTGTTGCAGCAATTACGGGTGTTGAAATCGTTGCAGCAATTACACGGCGATCGCGTGGCAGAAGTATTAGTGCCACCGATGCAACATTGGTGTGTAATCAATTTAGGAGCGATTTTCAGGCAGACTATCAGATTGTCGAAATTATAGAGGGCATCATCAACTCTGCGATGTCGCTGGCTGAAGCGCGAGGATTACGAGGTTATGATGCAGTTCAGTTAGCGGCAGGGTGTGCGGTGAATGCGCTTTGCATAACCAGTGGTATGCCACCTGTCATTTTTGTATCAGCAGACAGTGAGTTAAATGTAGCTGCTGCCAGCAAAGGACTATCGGTTGAAAATCCCAACAGCTACTTGTAACACAGCACAATAGCCCATGCAGCAGATGGGTTTGGTGATGAGCGATCGCACCACTAGAACAAGCGTTAGCTCAACTTCTTGATCGCTTTCTCAACGCGCTGCTGACTCACTGCGTCTCCTTGCTGTTTAAAGATCTCAACCGCCTTTTGTAAGTCTTCTAACGCCGCTTTTTTATTGCCCAGTGCCGCATGAGCAAGTCCTCGATCTTCATAGATTGCCGAATGTTCGGGGTCAATTTCTAAAGCCCGATCGCAATCTTCTAGCGCTTTTTTGTCGTTTAACTTAGCCCGAACATAACAACGACTCGTGAAACTGTTGGTCGATTCAGGGTCTAGCACGATCGCCCGATCGCAATCGACAAGTGCCGCTTTAAAGTCACTCAATCCACGGGCACGAGCATAACACCGAGTGCCATAAGCCTGACTGCTGTTAGTCTCAAGCCGAATGGCTTGATCTGCGTCAGCGATCGCGCCCTGATAGTCGCCCTGCACAATGCGAATGCTCGATCGTCTGAGATAAAAATCCTGGTCTGGCTCTAATTGAATGGCGCGATCGAGATCGCGCAGCGCTCCAGCATAATCGAACAACTGTTGTTTAGAATACGATCGCCGCGAATAAGCCTTGACGCTTTTAGAATCGATTTGTAGGGCTTGAGTATAGTCTGAGATCGCAGCACTGGCATCGGTAAGGGAAATAGCTAATCCTCTCTCATAGTAGGCATCTGCATTGTTGGGGTCTAATCGGATTGCGTGGGTAAAGTTGGCGATCGCTCCCTCTATATTTCCTTCTAGTTTTGTTTGCCCTAACTCAATGAATTGATTTGCCGTTAAAGGAGTCTTGCGAGTCGTCGCCAACGCCATAAAAGCCTCAGACTGCACTTTCTCAGAAGTCACCGAACTGGTACCGCTAAGGCTGCGAATACTGCCCAAAGATTCCTTAACTGCATCAAGCCCAGGATTTTTTTTGCCTCCGCTCAAGAAGGGCACGATCGAGCGATTAACCAGCGACATTACGGCCCCACCATTAACGTAGAAATAACCCAGGTTCGCGTTTGAAAGTGGCGCGATCGCTGCTTTAAAGTTGGCGGATTGAGGCAGCGATCGCAGTGGCTTCGGGATAAATTCTGTCATCGCTCCCCCACCGCCAAGAATCAAGACGGTATCTTTGTCAACCCAACTGTGGGAAAGAAGACTCACCGTTTTGCCGTTAGCAGGCACGTTCCAAGTGGTCACGGGTTGCCCTTGAATGGTGCGAGTGTTGACCAGATCTTTGTCGATGCGAGTTTGAGCCACGCGATCGAGCTTGCTGAGAGCGGCTTCGGCGGCGGCACGATCGCGAGTTTGAATCATCAAGCCAAACCCCAAATCTAGATTGGGAAACGTCGCTGGCAGGAAGCCTTGACGAGTCGGATACATGAACGTTGCAATCTCGCCGTTCATCCAAGGAAAGATGTCGCGATCGTCGAGTCCGACTAAGCGCTGACTAAATTGACGAAACTGATCTAATCCTTTCTTAGTCGAGGGATCGAATTCTAACCCTCTGGTGAAAACTTGCCAAAACAGCGCTAAATTCTGACCATTAGAGGCAACATAGTTCACCTCTGGCAGTCGGTTTAAGATTTGGTTGCGCGTAGTCATTGAGTTGAGCAATGACTGTGGAACCGCTTGCTTAAAGTGAATGCCAACTTGCATATGCAGACCGTCAGGTTGCGCCCATACAGAGCTATCCATCACATCGTAATAGCGACTTAAAACATCGAGCTTTTTGGGGTCGAGCTTGGGAGGAACGGGAAACCCAGGCGGCAAAGCATTGATTTGAGCTTGATTAAATGCGGTAGCGGCAGTCAGAATCTGAGCGTAATCACCATAACCTGTGATCAGCGGTTGTGCAGGTTTGCCAGAGGACGATCGTGCAAATTGTAGTTGCCGAATCGTGCGCTGAAACAAGGGATTATCTGCCAGTTTGCCCAGCCCCTGAGCGTCAATCAGTTGTTGAATTGGCTCGATGGTAAACGCTGTCACCACATAGCCTGGAAGAATCGCGATCGCCAACCCTTTGGGCGCAAACGGCGATTCGATGCCCGCATTCTTCTCTAGAGTGGGCAACTGAGGCAGCGGCACCGTTAGAGCATCGGGCTTTGTGGCAGTCGAGAAAGACTGACTGATATCACCCAGCACGAACGGTCGGCGAAGTGCTTCAGAACAAGACTTCTGTTCAGGCTCTTTTTCGCAGGGAGTAACTGTTGGCTTTTTGGGCTGCCATTCTAGAATCGTAATGCCTTTATATTGATGCTCGATCGCGGCTTCTTTACGGGCTGCTTTCAGTCGCTCTAAAAACTTTGGAATCAGCGTGGTGTCTTTGACAGAGGCAATGGTGAGTGAGCGATCGGGATTTGATTTGAGGGGGAGAAACGCGATCGCCACCTGATTTCCTAGCCAGGGCTGAATATCTGTGGAAAAGTTAAGCCCCGCCTGAATTGGGTAGAAACTGCCAGGAAAGGAAAAATCGGCAGGAAACAATCCGAAGCGGCTGAGTTCTTCCCACGTTTTTTCTTCAGTATTGATCAACAACACGCCAGCCGTATCGCTTGGCAACAAATTAGCAGCGGAATTTGGGACCGTTTCAGCCAAAGCAAAATCGGGAGCCAAAAGCAAAATAGACACAGCAGGCAGCAAGATTCGACGTAAAGGCATAAACGTAAGCATGAATGGCAAGAGTAAAGTTTTGTCCGTACAGGTGAGCAGCAAATGCAACTATATCCACAAGAGGATGGACTTAATTTAGACTGATCTATCTCCGTATAGTACGCCAGAGTGAAGAAAATTCGTGAGAGTGACGATCGCAGAGCTACCCTTTACTTGGCTTTAAGAGTCATTGAATTTCTGCTGTGAATCTGACTACCATTGAGACATCTAGACTGATTAGCTGCATTCTTTCGTTGATGTTTCTCACAACTCCCCCCAACCGATGCAATGAGCCAGACTACCGATGAGCGAATCCGCTGGACGACCGCCGATATCGAGCTATTGCCCGAAAGCAGCAATCGCTACGAAATCATTGATGGAGAACTGTTTGTGACCAGAGCGCCTCACTGGAAGCACCAGAAAACCTGTGGAAATGTTGGGGCTGAACTTCGAGATTGGTCACTTGAGACAGGGCTAGGGGAAGCGGTTTCGGCTCCAGGCTTGATCTTCACGGATGCCGACAACGTAATTCCTGATGTTGTTTGGATCAGTAGAAGCCGTCTAGCCGTTGCCCTAGACGAAGCCGGACATCTGACCATCGCGCCAGAGTTAGCGATCGAGGTTTTGTCTCCAGGGTTGGCAAATGAACAACGTGACAGAGAAGCCAAGCTAAAGCTTTATGGTTCCAGAGGTGTACAAGAATACTGGATTCTTAACTGGCAATTGCAACAAGTGGAGGTGTATCGCCGCCAGCAGGCAATGCTCAAGCTAGTAGTAACGCTATTGGGTGACGATCGGTTGACCTCACCACTGCTCCCTAATTTCACCTGCTTGATATCCCGCTTCTTCCTTTAAGCAATGCTGCCCCGTTTGCGAGTTTCTTTGTAAGATGTGCCTACATTTCGCAAACCTGCGCGGATCATTTGTTGTTCTAACAATGCGAAGAACCGAGAACGATCGCCGCCTCGCACCACTGCCTGATTATGCGCTTCTGCCAACGCGACTGGATAGCCATAACCTTTCTGAACTTGTGCCAGCGTCAGACTTAACGCTGAATCTAAAAGTTGTTTATCGTGCGCGACCCAAGCGGGAACTTCAACACGAGCGATCTCACTGCCAACATTCACATAGCAAAAGTGGATCGTGTGTTCACCATATAAATCTAATATTTTGGCAGAACTGCGCCAGAGTGGGCTGCGCTGTCCGGGTTCTAAAAGCTTTGCCCAGAGAGCAGTATCTTTAAGCGGGTCAAGCACCTGGCAAGGCGGACGTTCTGTTTTTCCGGCACAGTGAGTGCCACAATCAGGAGCCAGATAAGGACACGTTTGCAGGCGTAAAAAATTCAATGCCTCTCCGCTGCGAGATGCGCTGATATATCCGACTAATGGGACGCGGAGCGATCGTAACTGATCCCACGCTTTAAGAATGGGAGTGAGAATCATATCCCTCGCTTCGTGAGGCATCGGCTCTAAAAACCAGTGAATTAAAGAGCCATCGACCATCGCCACTGATGGATGAGCAATAAAGGAGTGTTGATCTGAAAGACTTCCCTGCTGGCGCATTTGCAGTCGTCTCCCTTCGTCGTTGAGCGCGCTGGCAAGCTCTGCTAGCATCGTTGTTTCAGATGCAGTGCGGCGATAGCCCATCCACTCCTCGGTGCGGATGCCCCATTGACGAGAGACATAGAGATCTTCGGGGCGATAAAACACTTCGGGGAGGCTGTCTAAAAGCGGCAGTTTGCTTTGCCCATAGTGCAGGACAATTCGCCCAACGTTGATTAGATAACAGTAGGCGATTTCGTGGTGACTGGGGGCAATTTGAGAGCCATCTGTAGCGATCGCCGTATGTGCCGCCGGAGCCGCGCTGATGTCAATATAGGTATCAAGCGGCTCGATCGGAGTAGCAGCCGTGAAGATCATCCGATCTCGCCAAGTTTCTTGAAGTTCGACTAATTCGTCTTGGTGCGATCGGGCTTGCTCAATCAAAAACTGGGCGCGTTCTAATCGCTGCCGAGTTGCCACAGCTTCGACGCTGAGGTGTTGGCTGATGCCCTGCATTTGTTGCGCGAGTTTTGTCAGATCAAGCATGAATTTGTATATTGTCTCACCAATAGCATAGCTGCTTCGATTGTGTAGTCAAACTTTCAGCGAATAATTTATAAAAATTCAGCATTGCATTTTTTCTTAAATCAACGTTTTGCTGCATTTCCAAAATTGTAACCTCACTGATCATTGAGAGATTGACTCATTTAAAAACTAATCATTCTATTTCTAAAGATAAAGTGACCGTGGTTCCATAGAAGGAGACTCAATCAATTGTATTTTTTAGTGCGGAACTGACTGTTTGAGGTGTGTGTCTAATAGAGTAGATGAAAGTACTATTTTTGAAATCTACAAATACAAAACAATCGGCTCGATCGACGAAAAGCTTTCTCAATAAAAACCTCCATGAAGAACCCTTATTTTCTGATTATTAGCGTCTTGGTGCTTGGCTGGATGTCAGGCTGTAGCTCGATTCAGAATTCAGAACTCAGGGACAGATCTGCATCACCCACTCCGCAAACCGATGCGGTTCCGACTCCCTCTTTAACGACCTTACCCCAAGACAACGCATCCCCTAACCGACAACCCAATGCGGCTCCGGCTCCCTTGTTGAAGGCTTCACCCCAAGACGCTACCCCTCAAGCCAACAGTTCTGAGTCTGAGGATGCTGTTGCGGTGATTCAACGTTATTACAATGCTATCGATCGCCGAGATTATCAGCAAGCCTACCGCACCTGGCAAGACAACGGGTCAGCTAGTCATCAAACCTTTGAGACATTTAAAAATGGCTTTGCAGAAACGTCCTCCACTCAAGTCAAGATTGGCAAACCGAGCGAAGTAGAAGGTGCGGCGGGTTCGCAATATGTCACGGTTCCGGTAACGCTGACAGCAACGACTCAAAATCGAGCCGTGCAGCACTTTAAGGGAACTTATGTCTTGCGTCGATCGCTCGTAGATGAAACCTCAGCAGACAGGCGATCGTGGCACATTTACTCCGCGAAGTTAGTTCTAACTGAGTAGAACAATGTTTATAGTCCACCTGTTTGAGTAGGGACTAGCTTCACACCAAACACTTCTGCGAATGCGATCGCGACTTCTGGGCGCACTTGCCCGATCGTAATATCGGGGACAAACTGCGCCAAACTGCCCACAGGCTTATCAGGAATGCCGCAGGGAACAATGCGATCGAACCCCTCCAGGTCAGGACAGACGTTCAGCGCAAAGCCGTGCATAGTAATCCAACGGCTGACCTTGATGCCGATCGCCGCCACTTTTCGCCCATCTACCCAAACTCCCGTTAACCCTGAAATGCGCGTTCCTTCCAGTCCGTAGACGGCAAGCACTCGAATGATCACTTCTTCTAACTGCCGCAGATACCAGTGCAAATCTTTGCGGTAGTGCTGCAAGTTCAAAATCGGGTAGCCAACTAACTGCCCTGGACAGTGATAAGTCACTTCACCGCCCCGCTCAATGCGATGTAGCTCATGCTCAGTTTGAGTCAAATTGAACTTAAGAAATTCTGTAGTTGCGCCCTGTCCTAATGTGTAAACAGGCGGATGCTCTAATAGAATCAGAATGTCATCTAGCTCAGGGTTGAGTTTACGATCGCTCACTAAACGTTGTTGCCATGCCCATGCTGCTAGATAAGGCATTAAGCCTTTAGTTTCTAGCAAACAGCAGCGAGTAGAAGCAGAATTAGTAGGCGCAGAAAAATCCACAGAAGGCGATAAAGGTATCAATCAAATGGGGCGACTTCTTACGTTTTTGACCCGCTTTCTAGCTTGCAATAAAAAGCAGCAAAAATCAAGTAGAAATCACATTAACTTTGATAGGAATCCCATCAGATTTAGTCAAGAATTATCAAGGGATGCAAAACATTTTGAAGAGGGCTGTTTGCCAGGATACAAAGTGTTAGGGTAAACACAACACCCAAATATTTCAGGGGAGTCTCTTTTATGAAGCTTGTCATTCACGGCAAAAACATCGAGATTACTGATGCGATTCGTGAGTATGTCAACCAAAAAATAGAGAGGGCAGTCAGTCACTTTCAAACGCTCACGACCGAGGTAGATGTGCATTTGTCGGTCGCTCGCAACCCTCGAATCACCCCCCAACAAATTGCTGAAGTCACGATCTATGCCAACGGTACGATCGTTCGTGCCGAAGAAGGGAGCGAAAGCCTCTACGCCAGCATTGATCTGGTCGCTGACAAGATTGCTCGACAACTCCGCAAATATAAAGAGAAGCGCTCTGACAAACGCTACGAAACCCTCAAAGCTGAGGAGCATCTCAGCGACGAGCAGCCCATAGTGACCTTGGATCTCGATCGCACTCCCGAACTTCCCCCCACGGTGGTGCGAACCAAATATTTTGCGATGCCACCCATGACGGTTGAAGAAGCGATGGAGCAGTTAGAACTCGTTGACCATGATTTCTATATGTTTCGCAATGCTGAAACCAATGAGATTAATGTGATTTACGATCGCAATCACGGCGGCTATGGAGTCATTCAACCTCGCAACAACAATGGTCATACTCACCACAATGGCAAAAATGGCAAAGCCAATCACGCTGTTTCTGAGCGAGAAAGCTTTAAGGTTTAGTTGATTGGGTTAGGGCGAATGCTATACCAATTCCTGAACAGATGAAGGACATCTTGGCTTGTCGAACAAAGGGCTTAAGCCTCTTATTTACATCTCACAGGATTGGTAAACGCTATATTCGCCCTCACTATTGTTGATGCCTAAATTTAAGAAAGAAAGCTGCGATCGCTTCAATTTATAACTAGCTTTCTCAATAAAAATAGGGCTTCATCTTCATCATCTTTTACTTCTTAATTAGGAGGAATGTATGAGCGATAGACTATCATTGGGTTCTCGAAGCGTTGCGATCGTAGGACCCTACTTGAGTGGAAAAACAACGCTACTAGAAAGCTTATTGTGGGTGACTAAAACCACGTCTCGCAAAGGCACTGTGCTTGATAGAAACACCGTCGGCGATAGTGCTTTAGAAGCCCGCGATCGCCAGATGAGCATCGAAGTGAACGCCGCCAGTCTTGAATATGGCGGCGTTCGTTTTTC
Source organism: Phormidesmis sp. (assembly GCA_043772715.1). Classification (GTDB taxonomy): domain Bacteria; phylum Cyanobacteriota; class Cyanobacteriia; order Leptolyngbyales; family Leptolyngbyaceae; genus Phormidesmis_A. The sequence continues at coordinate 8,945 of JAYVFW010000238.1, forward strand.
GATTCTCGATTGCCCTGGTTCGATCGAGTTTGCTCAAGAAACCTACAACGCCTTGATTGGTGTCGATGCGGTTGTGATTGTGTGTGAACCGATCGTCGATCGCGTCCTCAATCTCGCCCCGCTATTCAAATTTTTGGATGATTGGGAGATTCCTCATCTCGTGTTCATCAACAAAATGGATCGCGCTGATATCGATTTCATGCAAGTGTTAAAAGCGCTGAAATCAATTTCTAGCCGTCCGTTAGTGCTGCATCAATATCCGATCAGAGAAGGCGAAACTCTGACCGGATTTATTGATTTAGTCACCGAGCAAGCTTATCACTATCATCCAGGTGCGCCTGCTGATCTTGTGCCATTTCCTGAAGAGATGAAAGCGCGAGAACAAATCGCCCGATCGGAGATGTTAGAAACCCTAGCCGATTTTGATGACCACTTATTAGAAGAACTGCTTGAGGAAATCAATCCGCCTCACGAAGAAATCATTCAAGACTTGAAGATGGAACTGGGCGCAGACTTAATTGTGCCTGTGTTTGTAGGATGCGCCGATCGAGATTTTGGCGTTCGTCCTTTGTTAGAAGCTTTGTTGCGAGAAGCTCCCGACCCTGAAACTACCGCAGAGCGGCGCGGAGTTGTTCTCAATGACAGCACTCCGATCGCTCAAGTGCTTAAAACCTACTATACGCCTCAAGGCGGAAAGCTTTCACTGGTGCGGGTTTGGCAGGGTACAATTCACGATGGCGCAGTGCTGAATGGCGTTCGGGTCGGCGGACTCTATCGTCTGTGTGGGCAACAGCAGCAGAGTTTGCAGACGGCTGATGCGGGTGAGATTGTGGCACTCGGACGCATGGAGGGCATCAAAACAGGCGACACGCTTACCCATGTAGAAGCTCAAAACGCTGCCGAATTGCCCAGAGCCGAACAAATGGAACCTGTCTATGCGCTGGCAATTAATGCCGAAAACCGCAACGATGAGGTAAAACTCACAGGTGCCCTTGCCAAACTGTTAGAAGAAGATTGTTCGTTGCACTGGCATCAGCACGGTGACACCCACGAAATCATTCTCTCAGGACAGGGAGATATTCATCTGCAAGTTGCCCTCGATCGCTTACGGCGCAAATATAATTTGCCGATGTCTACTCATCAGCCCCAGGTGCCCTATAAAGAAACCATTCGCAAGAAGGCAACCGCTCACGGACGCTATAAGCACCAAACAGGCGGGCACGGACAGTTTGGCGATGTCTATCTCGACATTCAGCCAATGACCCGCGGCAAAGGCTTTCAGTTTGCTGAGACGATCGTTGGCGGTGTTGTTCCTAGACAATATATTCCCGGCGTTGAAACGGGCGTTCGAGAATATCTGGCACATGGCCCCCTCGGCTTCCCGGTGGTCGATGTGGCGGTGACTTTGACCAATGGCTCTTATCACAGTGTGGATAGCTCTGAGCAAGCGTTTAAGCAAGCGGCGCGATTGGCGATGCAAGACGGATTGGTTAAGTGCGAACCTGTGCTGTTAGAACCGATCGTGCGAATTACGCTTTCCATCCCGACTGATTTCACCTCAAAAGTGCTGCGGCTGGTGAGTGGGCGGCGCGGTCAGATTTTGGGCTATGACGCTAAAGCCGATTGGCAGGGCTGGGATGAAGTGTTAGCGCTTTTGCCCCAGGCTGAAATGCACGATCTGATTGTAGAGCTACGATCGTTAACGATGGGCGTAGGCTATTTTCATTGGGAAGATGATCATCTACAAGAAGTGCCCGATAAACTGGCAGAACGGGTTTTGCACTCATCGATCAATGGGAGTGGCAATGGCAATCATAATGGAAAATCGCGTTAATTAAGTTGCTGATTCTGCAACAATTGCGACCGATCAAATCGATCGCGAGAGGGCATGATGTGTCGTGTCCTCTCGCGGATTTGTTACTCAAATCAAATTGGTATGAGAAACTTGAGATCGCGTCAGTTCGACAGAAGTCGTTCGCTCCAGACAGCTTTGCTGAGAAGACAGTGTGAATTCGGGAGAGCTACCTAAATCCCTCAATTTTGGGGCACTTCAAGCCAAGATTTCCGGTTCAAAGTCCCCCAGAATGGGGGATTTAGGGGCAGAAGCCGCTGACAACGCAGCGAAAACCCCCGTCGAACTAACGTTAAGATAGAAGTCATGCTTCTGATAGTTGTTCGCCTCACTTATGACCACCGACGCTCCTCGCCTTAAGCCCGTCCTCTTCCCCAAGCAAGCCCTCCTGGCAAAAACGTTTCACTGGGTCAACGTGGTGAGTTTATTCATTATGTTGGGGAGTGGTTTGCAGATCTACAACGCCAATCCAGTTTTTGGCGGACGGCAAGGGTTGCATCTGCCGCCCATCTTCATCGGTGGTTGGCTTGCAGGTGGGCGAGACTGGCACTTTGGCGCGATGTGGCTCTTCTCACTCAATCTCTTGTGGTATGGATTTTACATTCTGATTAGCCGTCGCTGGCACCATCGATTTGTTGGCGAAAACGATCTCAAAGCGCTGCAAGTCGGCAAAAACCCTAAACGCAAAGCCTACGCATGGCATCGAATTGTTTATACTGCGATCGTCCCCGTGTTGCTTCTAGCAATCCTGAGCGGCATCGGTATGTACAAACCTGCCCAGTTTTATTGGATTGTTGATTTGTTTGGCGATTGGCAAGCACTGCGAATCGTGCATTTTATGACTGTGCCGACGGTGATCTTGTTTGCGATCGTACACTCGCTGCTCGCGCTCAAAGTCGGTGGCTCTCGCCTACTCGAATCCATGTTTTGGTAATGCCTTTCATGCCGTCTTTTAATCGTCGTCAATTTCTGCAAATCGCCGGGTTATCTGGCAGCAGTTTGCTGTTAGGTGGCTGCGGCTCAGACCTGTTTGCTGGCGTAGTCGGGCAGGTGTCAGAACCGCTGAATCAACGCCTTGAAGAACTCTTGCTCAATCCGCAAAAACCTGTGCCAGAGTTGCCTGTTAGCCAGGTCGAGCCAGATAAACTGATTGTGAATACCTTTGACTTTACGCCCAAGATCGATCCGATTAAATACCAACTGACGATCGAGGGTGAGGTCAATCACCCGATGCAACTGAGCCTAAATGAACTCTACAAACTGCCGCTTACTTCAGTCGTAATGCGTCATGTTTGCGTTGAGGGTTGGGCGGCGATCGTGCAGTGGGGCGGCGTGCGATTGCACGATTTAATCCAACTTGCACAGCCTAAAGAAACGGTGCGCTATGTCTATTTTCAATCGGCTGACGGCTACTACGAAAGTTGGGACTTACGATCGTGCCTGCATCCCCAGACGCTCATGGCATATCAAAAAAATGGGGAGCCACTGCCGATCGATAATGGTGCCCCATTGCGATTAGCAGCGCCGATTAAGCTCGGCTATAAACACAGCAAATGGGTGACGCGCATCATGCTCACGAGCAACCTGCTTCCCCAACGCGGCTATTGGGAAGATCGCGGTTACGAATGGTTTGCTGGACTCTAGGATCTATCTGCAAACTCAATTGGCTTCTATTATGACGGTCGAGATCTCTCTGAATTCCTGGCTGGATAAGCTATGAAGCTCCACTAATAAAATAGGTGGGTGAATAGCACCCACCTGTTTTATATCTGCAAGTTACATGGGGAAGGGTGCATCCAGTAGCTCATAGATCTGACAGGTTCTTTTAGCGGCAACATTGAGATTAGTGTCTAAACTGCCGTTTTTGCTTGCTTCTATGGCTTTTTCATGAACAGCATTGCCGATCGTGATCTTGACTGTTTCTTCTCCGGAGCATTTACGTCGCCAAACTTTGCTTCTCCGTCTTCGTTCATCCGCATCAGGTACAGCTAAGGTAGACACCTGCTTATTGACCTTACAGAGTCCTCTCACCCCATAACCACGCTCAAAAGTGGTACTTCTCATGGAATGATAAGAATTTATGTACTCCAGTTGAACCCGCAGATCAATTCCTAACTGGATGTACTTTTCACGCTTGCGCTCAACTCCTAATGCGCGATCGACTGACTCTTGAAGCAAAACAGCAAAGCTGGCATCTTGCATCGATTTTGCAACAGGGTTTCCTTTTTCGGAAGCGATCTGAACTATCAGCACCAGGTCAGTTTGAGTCACAACCGTGATCGGCTTTGAACTAACAGTTGTATTTAGCGTGGCACAAGGAAAACAGCCTACCCGTAGCGCTTTAAATCTTTCTGATGACAAGATTCCTCGAAAGGATGTTCTAGGCATTTTTAGCGCTCTAGCTGTCCCACGCTGACTAAAAACAGCTTGATTGCTCTGAGGATCGATGAATGCTTGAAACTCAACGCCTAGAACGTTGACAGTGATTTCAGGAGTTCGGTTATTGGGCGTAGGCATTTGTTTGATTCCAAGTTAACAACAGTGATTCAGATGCACAAATTGAGTTAAAATGGAGTAGTTGGGAAACACCCCTCCACTTGAATCGTCCGGATCAAGGGACTCGAACCCTCATGGCAGGAGAGTGACCTCCATTGCCACCCAGGTGACAACTGGGCGCGGCTACCAATTACGCCAGATCCGGTTGTGGATGAAAAAGTTGGCGAGGGATATTGTTATCATTCAGTGTCCTTCGCTTTCTAGGAAGAGTCAAAGTAGAGCATA
>JAYVFW010000239.1:0-13571 GCA_043772715.1 Phormidesmis sp.
TGCACGACGATTCCCTATGATTTAGATGTGGCTTGTCAAAATGGCACGGCTGCTCAACTGCAACCCAAAGAGCTTCAGCACCGCACCTTGACGGTTCACATACAGCGATAAGATGGATTTGGAATGAGCGTGGGTCGAAGCATTTGACATTACAATTCTGCATAACGACCTAGGTTAGCGGACGCAGATAATCTTTGCCATTCAATCCGGCTATATCGAAACGTTTCGATGCAGCACCTTGTTATGCCGCCAATATAGAGCACATAGGTGCTATGAAGATCACAAAAAGCTTAAATCCTACGCATTGTAAATCTAGTATTTGCATTGGCTGTAATGCTCCTGCAAATCGATTAAGCCAGAGCTGTAAGCTTCTAGGCTCTGTTGCAGCGGTTAAAGATTGTGAAAAATCATGAACCTTGGCGTAATCCTCCTTTACAGGAAGCGGTTTTTGAGATCCGTTTTCCAACTGTAAGTGATTATGCGCTGTTTGCTGGAGGCATGGCAATGTCTCAGAAACAGGAGTTTCCAACTACTCAAAAGCTTCAGGCGGCTGATATTCCTGAAATTGTTGAGCTAGCAGGGTTAGTGAAGCGATGTTTCACTAACCCAGACGAGTCGCTACTGTTTCAAACGGGTTCTGATGTACTAAGCATCAATTCTGTTGCCTACAAGGGCTTTCCCAACTTCCTTGAAAATATAGGGAAAATTCTAACTGCCACTGAAAAATTTGTTAGCCTATCCACTCTTACTAGACTAGGGCTTCGTTATATCAATAAGTTCTCCAATGTTGACTACCCACCCTCAGTTTTAAACATCAGCCTGCCGTTTCAGAATTACTGATATTTCTAAAACACAACTTCTTCAGCTTCGAGAAATAAATGAGATTGACGATGAGGGTACCCTTTTAAGTATTAGCGTACAGTTTCCAGTTGAGCCAAAGGATTTGATATTAGACATAGATATATCTTTGAACTCTTCTCAAAAATTGTGGGATATCGAAATGATTTTAGATTGGAATGATAAAGCGCATGATGTCATATGGGAAAACTTTCAAAACCTAGTCTCTCAAGCTGAAAAAGAGGTAAGAGCATGAGCATTAATACAGACACAAACTTGAGTACTAACTCAGTCTCAGTTTCTATAGAAAAACCTTTGCTCTCAGGAAGCAAAGGTTTTCTAGACGCATACAACAACTTATCTTTTCAGCTAACTGGAGTGATGGTTGCAGCAACTATTATAACTTCCGCCTCAACCTTGCCTCCTCAGCCAATTTCTATTGGGACGGCGGTTTCAACTGATTTCGGTTCGCATTCTTTTCGTAAAACAAGACGCTCATCACAAGCTGCCATAGCTACCTTCAGCACAGAGCTTCAAAGAAGAAGTAGATCCTTGTCCCGTGAGGATGCACAGCTTTTAAGAAAAGTTATCCTGTCGAAATCGCAACCTGGAATTCCACGTTTCTAGAAGCATGGCTGGCATTTCACTTGGAGAACTAGTTAAACTTTTCAATGCAGCCTTTCCGATACTACCAGGTTCTCCTCTTGGGGAGCCTGAGTAGGCTCTTCGGCAGTTTTATGCTGAGGAAATCGGTGTAATTCAAATGGTTAGAAATTCTCTGCCACTTTGGGCGCAGGGAGACATTCTCGAACCGATTCCTTTTATCGATTGGTCTGAAGAAGGAGAACCAGTTTTCTTCGAGGCTCCTGGTATGATCATGAACAGTACATGTGATTTAGATAGAAAAGAGAACATTGTTCTTTGTCCATGCCTTATGTTGACTGATTTGAAGCAACTAAGCGCTTACAAAGATATACCTAAGAATACCGTTTTTGACTTTCTTTTCCTCGGCGAGTGCCTTACGGGAGATGAATGGGTTGTTGATTTAAGTCATCCAATGACCTTGCCTCGACAACGGATTGAGAAACGAATTAAAGAGGATAACGTTTCTCGAAAACATTCATTAACTGATAAAGGTTGGTATCTATTTATTACCAAATTTGCTATCAAGTATTTGCGTTCTGATGATTTTGAAACCCTGAGTCAGAGATAGCCCGACCGTTTTTCATGATAAGTAGAGAGATTAATATTAGGGCTACTTCATTTCAATGGAAGCGCTAGTATGGTCACTCACGCAACCTACCATTGCTTCTACTGAAACTTGGGAACGATCGGGTAATCAGTGACGAGTGCTGACATTGCTGAACCGTACGATCAAGCATGAAGCCATCTGAGATCGAGACGATGAATCAGGTTCCTATTAGGGATGACCACGCTTTTGAGACGAATTACACAGGAGACACGGGCTGTCGTCTCGCGGCACTTAATTTCACTTGCAAGTCTGCCCAGTGAACGCCTTCAAGATCTGGCAAAACCATATCTGCCGCTCCGACCCGCTCAACCGGACCCAACCCGATCGTCAACATTTTTGCTGCGATCGCCGCTTCAATTCCCGCTGCCGCATCTTCGACCACCACACACTGATCGGGCTGCAATCCTAGCTGATCGGCAGCAAACAGGAATAGATCGGGGGCAGGTTTAGGGCGATCGACGCTGTGACCATCGGCGATCGCGTCCATTAAGTCGGCAATGCCTAATTTCTCAATAACCGGACGGGCATTTTTGCTTGCCGAACCCAAGGCAATTTTGATTCCGGCTTGTCGCAATTCGTTGAGCAACTCTCGCGCTCCGGGCAATAGATCGGTTGGGGCAATGTCTTGAATCGACTCGACATAATAGTGGTTTTTGCGATCCATCATTTCTTGCAATTGGGCTTCAGAATAAGACCTGTCACCGACGATTTTAAGCAGCGATTCTCGACGAGACACGCCTCTCAACGCTTCGTTGGCTTGACGATCGAACGGTAAATTCTCTTCGTCTGCAAGCCGCTGCCACGCCCGATAGTGAAACTCTGCCGTGTCAGTGAGAACGCCATCTAAATCAAAAATAAACCCTTGAACACCTGAAGAATTTTGAGTTGCAGGAACGGATGCGGAATCGGTTGAGTCTGTCATTGCGTTTGTTTCAGTATTTACGTTGTTGACTTCATTCTTTAAATCAAATTCGTGCCATTGGTCGCGCCAATGCAGCTTAAATTTTAAGCGAGTCCAGCTAGGTGGAAGATGAGGATTGGCGATCGGGCCATTTTCGGTCAACTGCACGCCGCCAAACCCCCAAACAAGCACTTGCCAAATGCCCCCCGCAGATGCGCCATGAATGCCTTCTGCCGCGTTGGTTCTCGTGTCTTCAATGTCTACTAAGACGGCTTGCCAAAAGCGATCGGATGCCTCTTGCACGTCGCCCAAATCGGATGCCAAAATCGCATGAATCGCAGGCCCTAACGACGAGCCGTAGGTGATATCAGTGCGTCGGGCATAGTAGTCCCAATTAGCCTTGAGAATTTTGGGATCGTAGGGAAACTCTTGTGATTGACGCATCAAATAAATCAGCATCAGCACATCGGGCTGTTTGAGCACCTGCCGCTTATTGGCTCCATCAATGCCTAAAATAGACTGCATAGATTTGGTGCGGGGTTCAAAGTCATCTAAATTGATATCTTCGATCTTAAAGAAGTTCTCAAATTCTTCAATTAGCCCCGTCGTTGAGTCGTAGGCAATGAACAGATTATTGATGATGTCTTGCCAGCGCGATCGCCGCTCAGACGTGAGTTGCAGAGTTTTCTGTAGCTCGATCGCTTTATCGGGATAGTGATCGAATAACCAATCGAACACAAACATTGCTTTTTCGAGATGCCATTGTGCCATGCGATTGGTGAAGGCACTGTTATGCACATCATGTTCGTGATATTCATCTGCGCCGATTACTTCGCGAATCTCATAGCGTTCCTGTTTAGTATTCCATTCCACGCGACTGCGCCAAAACACTGCTGTGTCGAGAATTAACTCTGCCCCACAGTCTCGCATCCATTCATCGTCACCCGTCGCCTTCCAGTAATACCAGGCACCATAGGCGATGTCAGCGCTAATGTGAATCTCACGATCGCGACACCAAATCCGAATATCTTCGGCATAAGGATCATTCGGCGATGCCCAGCGCGGCGTAACTTCATCGCCTGTATCGGCACGTTCCCAGGCAAACATTGCGCCCTTATAGCCGTAGTATGCCGCCTTGCGTCGCGCTCCTGGCAGGGTGTGATAGCGATAGTTGAGAAGATTGCGCGCGATCGCGGGCTGCGTGTAAATAAAGAACGGCAGAATAAAGATTTCGGTGTCCCAAAAAACGTGACCCCGATAGCCAAACCCCGATAGAGTTTTAGCCGGAATGCTAACGCGATCGTCATGACGAGGAGCCGCAATCAAAAGCTGAAAGAGGTTATATCGAACGGCAAGCTGCGCTCTCACGTCGCCTTCAATCACAATATCGCTGGCTTCCCAGTTTTGATTCCAGGCTTGCTCGTGAGCGCTCAACAGCGTCGCATAGTCGGGCAGGGATGCGAGTTTTTCTTGAGCGGCGGTGACGGGTGACTCGACTTCTCGCGAGGTGAAGACGGTGAGCAGATTCTCGATCGTCACCGTTTGTCCCACTGTTCCCATAAACGTTGCCGTCAGCGTCGGATAGCCCGGAACGCTCGACACCTGCTGCGATGCCTCGACTCCTGACAGCGTAATCCCGGATGCCATTGCTAGCTCAATGCGAGAGCTACGAGTTCGCACCTGGAGCCAAACTCCATGCTCGGTTTTGCCTTGATTCAGCCATTCCCAATGGTTAAACCCCTGATTTTCGGGATAGCCATTAATGCTCGCTTGCACCTCGATAAAACCATCAAAATCGATCGGTGTGACCTGACAGCGCAAAGCTAACACCTGCTGATCTGCCAGACTCGCAAACCGTTCAAAATTCAACTCAACCGTTTTACCGCTAGGGTTACGCCACCGCACCAATCGGCTCAACAACCCTCGCCGCAAATCCAGCCGTCGCTCATAGCTCAACACTTCGCCTTGATCCATCCGAAAGCGATCGCCGTTGATAATGACCACAAACGGCAGCCAATCAGGACAATTGACCAACTCGGTATACATCACCGGAACGCTGTCATAAACGCCGTTGATCAGAGTTGACGGCGAAGCCCGCGGATAGCCCTCCTCAAAGGTGCCTCGCGTTCCTAAATAGCCATTGCCGATCGTAAAGACCGTTTCTCGATGGTGTAACTGATTGGGATCAAAGTCCGGCTCGATCAAAAGCCAATCTTTATAGATAAAAGGCGAAGCGGGAACTGGGTTAGCCATCGTCACGACATTGGGTAGAGGAGGTGTATGGAGAGATTAGCGCTGCATATGCGCTTCTAAAATCAAGTCGGCTCTTGGCTTATACAGTAGATAGAATAGCGCGTCTAGATATCGTAATAGGGCTTCTCGATCGTCGCGAGAGACATAGTTCCAAAAGCCGTAAATTTTTGCCAGCAAGAGAAGTTGTTGGGTGTGTAGCTTCCAGTTATATTGCTCCTGCACTCGCTTAACAGCGCGATCGGAAATCGTTTGCCAGAATTGCGGATCGGTTTCGCACTGGGTGACAAAATTCAAGATCTCTTGAGCCATTTCTTCGACATTTTCTGGATTGATGCGGAATCCGTTTTCTTTGTCATTGATGATTTCTAATGCCCCACCAAACTGAGTTGCAAAAGTCGGCAACCCCGAAATCATCGCTTCTAAAATGGTGCGCCCAAAGGCTTCAAAATGGGCAGGCTGGACATAAACTCCTTGATGATCGGCGATCGTGCGATAAATCTCGCCCAATTCTAAACTAGTAAACCGCATCCCAACTAACCGAACGCGATCGTGCAGGTGATATTCATCGAGAATGGCGTATAGCTTTTTGATTTCCTCGGCTTCTGCAAAACTCTTCGCCTGATTAAAGTCAAGATTATTCGTAACGATGATCAAATTACAGTGGCTCTGAAGGTCTTGACTTTTGCCAAAACATTCTGCTAGCCCGGTCAGATTTTTGAGCGCTGTCATGGGCGCGAGGGCTAAAATCGGGCGCTTATTGGGGTCGGCAAGTGCCCCAAACGTCGTCGCATCTTGACGAACAAACAGCAAATTATAAATTCGGCTCTGCAAGCCAGCATCGCGATCGTCTGCCTGACTATAAGGAAAGAAAAACTTTTCATTCACACCGGGCGGCACTCGATTAAATTTAGGGCTAAACAAATCAACCCCATCTACCACATGATAAAGCTGTGGCATCGTAAAGCACTTATAAGACTCGTATTGACCCATGGCGTTAGGCGTTCCCACAATCTCTTGATAAGAAGACGTGACAATGAAGTCTGACGCATTCATGGTAATCAAATCTGCTGTGAATTGCGCGGAAAAATGATACTGATCTTCGAGATCTTGCCAATAGAGATTACTGAATAGTCGCTTTGGTTTTTCGAGCGAGTGAGCAATGGTGCAATAAATCGCTTTGAGACGACGCGATAATAGAAATGCAACCAAATTGCCATCGCTACAGTTGCCGATGATTAAATTGGGGCTGGCACCGAGTTGTTTGAGAGTGGCGGCTTCGGCATCGATCGCAAAACTTTCTAAATACCCCCAAATCTCATATTTAGACATCCAGTTTTGAGTAACTTTGGGGTTAAATTCTCGAAACGGGACTCGCAAAATCCAGGCGTTTTCGGTGTCGTCTACTTTTTCGAGCCGCACCCCGCACTGAGTGCCTTCACAGTTAGGAATCAAGCGCGTCAAAATCAATACTTGCGGCTGAATATTCAACAAGTCTAGACCTGCAAGCTGAATGTCTTCTCGCAGTTTGTTTTCTAAGCTGCGAGCTTGATCTAAAACGTAGGTCACCTGTCCTGTTGTCTCTGGTCGCCCTAACACGCTTTCTTGCCCAATCCAGCCATGAATCGAGACGAGAACGACTCGAAACGTTGCCGGAATGCGGCTGACAAACGCTTCTAAAATGGCAGGCTCAGGACTGGTGATCAAGCGATCGAGCAGTTCCAGTGTGTCAGAGGCTCGCCCCGATGTGTTGCCCCACCCTGGCTCAAATCCTAACTCTTGCAGATGTTCATGCACGTCGCGATAAGGCTCGTCTTCTGAGCGCAATCGCAGAAAACGCAGCGCCTGTTTGACTTGTTCCGCCATTTCTTGACCAGAACGAATGTGATCGTTAATCAATAGCTGAATGGTGTCGTAATGGCTCTGTTGCAACACGCTAAACAACGCCTCTAGCCAATAAGACGAGTCGTTGAGCAATTCGTCGCACAAATAGCGATTGAGAAAAGCTAACCCTTGCCCAATATTTCTAGGGTCGCGAATCGTCGGGGAATCTTTATAAAACGGGCGCAAGTCAAGTTCTAAAATGCGCGGTTGAGCGCGATCGACAAAGCGATCGCGCACTTCTAACAGCGCTTCGGGAGTCATCTTCTCAAACTTTCTAAAATCGGCGCTCAACCGCCAAATCTCCTGACTGCCGATCCACGGTCGCAGCACAAACCAGGTTTCACGGTCTTGGAGAATGATCTCGTGCGTGTGGTGCAGAAATTCTCCGATCGAGGAGGCGTGAAAAAAGTAGGCAGGTTTTTGGGATTGGTGACAATAATCTGCGAAGGTTTGCAGAATCTCAGTTCTCAGGAAGTAGCGCTTTTCTGAAGTGGAGAGCGCGTCAATCACCTGATGAAGATCCGTTTTTTCGTCGCTGTTCAGCACAGCGTGAACCAGTTCATGCATGGAAACAAAGGTGTAAAGTATCGGGCGTAGAAACTCAGTAGAAATCCATATCCAGAATAAGTCAAAACCCCGATTTTACCCTCTATCGATGGATGCAACTCTTAATACTTATGGAACAGAAAACACACGTTTGATCCGCTTCCATTAAGAGCAACGCATTCTAGAATCTTTATCGACACTCAGTTATCGCACTGGCGATCTAAAAAGCTATTTCAGAGAAATAAAGAGCGTTTCAGGATTTGGATAGCGAATCCTGGTAATTTTTTCGAGGTAGCTTAGGAGGATTATCCCCTTTGACAACCAAGTGTACTGGAGATGCTCCTGAGGTCAAACCGCGGCGCACGGGTCGCACTGAACGGGTGTTAGCTAGGGCTAGTTCAACGTGTAACAAGATTCTGCTCAAAACCACTTTCATTTCAAATTGAGCAAACGCCATTCCTATACAACGTCGGCTACCCCCGCCAAAGGGTAAATATTCAAAAGGAGTAAACTGACGCTCCAAAAAGCGCTCTGGTCTGAAATGGTCTGGATCTGGGTAGAGATCCTCACGGTGGTGGGTTGAATAAATAGAGCCGACTACTATAGTGCCGGGCGCAAGCGAGTGACCCATCAACTCAACCGACGATCGGACGACCCGTGGAAAAGTCAGCATTCCTACTGGATAAATCCGCAGAGTTTCACAACAAACTGCATTCAAATAAGGGAGACGGGAAAGGGCGCTGGAATCAAGGGGATCATCGAGTTCTTGAAGTTCCTGCAACAGTTGTTGACGGACTTCTGGAAGTTTGTGAATCCAATATAGCGCCCAAGTCAGAGCGGTGGCAGTCGTTTCATGACCCGCTACTAACAGCGTCATCAACTCGTCGCGTAACTCCACATCGGTGAGAGTCTCCCCCGCTTCATCACGAACAGACATCAGCAAGGTGAGAATATCGTTACGAGCAGCGTTTGGATGAGATCGGCGATCGGCGATCTCATCGTAGATTAGCTGGTCTACTTGTTGTCGTTTACGGACAAAATTACCCCAGGGACTCAGGGAACCTAAATCTCGACGGAGGATTGGCAAATAGAGGAGGCTGACACTCAAGGGGCTACTCATGTCATTGAGCAGGGTTCCTAAAAGTTTCTCTAGCTGTTGATAGCGGGAACCCTCGGCTAAACCAAACACAGCTCCCAAGATCACTCGCATGGAAATAGCTTGCATGGCTTCTCGGACTGAGAAGGACTTACCTATCGTCCATTCACGCATCACGTTCTCAGTGATGTCAGCAATCAACTGCCCGTAGGAACGCATCCGTTCTCCATGAAACGGGGGCATCATGAGCTGACGCATTCTGCGGTGACGATCGCCACTTAACCCAATGACAGATTGCGTTCCCAGAAACGGTTCAAATAGACCGTTTAGCTCACCAGGCGCATCAAACACTTTAGCATCATCACTAGTCAAAATCGTTTGCAAAGCTTGAGGATGACTACAGAAAACAACAGGAGCAAAATTTTCACCCAGCATTGCCGTGAAGCAGTCGCCATAGTCTTGGGTGCAGCCACGCATAAACGAAAATGGGCTAGTAATCCAGTGGAACATTTGCCAAATTGCTGGAGTTTGTGGTCCCTTGGGGAGTGACATAATAGATTTCTCCTACAGAGTTGCGTTTCTTCATGACAGAAAAGTTGACGGTTCAGAATGTGGGTAGATGAGTCTAGTGGGCTAGGGGATAATTTTGACCAAAACCTCGGAGGTTTAAGCCACTCTGTCGGTCACGATGCCTAATTCTTGGTTAAAACCTCCGAGGTTTGCGTAAGTCCTAACTGAGTTATGTTGATTACTGGTGTCTAAAAAAAGAAAATGCGTATCCTACTGAAACAAGAAAGGGGATCAGTTGGAAATTGCTGTCAGAATGTTACTATACCCGACTCACTTTGCGATTTTTGATTATGCTGGTTGATCGATCGCTCTCAAATCTCACCTCGCGAGAGCCGCTGCTAAAAATATTGCGTGATGGCTTGCGCCCCGGACAGCAAGAAATTGCCGACTGGCAAAGCGGACGATTAGCCGTCTCAGCCGTGCCAGGAGCCGGAAAATCGACAGGCATGGCGGTCGCGGCAGCGTTGGCGATCGCGCGTCATCAACTTCATGCTCGGCGGCAATTAGTCGTTGTGACCTTTACTCGATCGGCAGCCGCCAATATTAAATCAAAAATTCGCGAGTATCTCAAAACGCTGGCACTGCCTCAAGGGGGTTTTGTCGTGCATACTCTGCATGGGTTAGCGTGGTCGATCGCCCGCAGCTATCCAGAGCTTTCAGGGCTGAATCCTGACAGTGTGCTGATCACGCCCAATCAGAGCCATCGCCTAATTCGCAACAGTGTTGAACAGTGGATTGGGTTGAACCCAACGTTGTATCAGCAGCTATTAGAAGGGCAGCAGTTTGACGGTGAAGAAACCGAGCGATTGCGTCGTCAAGCCGTCTTGCGAACGGAAGTCTTACCCGCTTTGGCGGATACGGTGATCCGGGAGGCAAAAAGTTCGGGGTTAATGCCGCAAGATTTGCGCGATCGCAGCCATCAGGTGTCTGACAGCGCGATTTTGACGATCGCCGCCGGACTTTATGAACAATATCAGCTTCAGCTAAAAGCGAGGAACTCGATCGATTACGACGAGATGATTTTGGGGGCGCTGCGGGTGTTAGAAGATTCGAGTGTGCGATCGCGTTGGCAAACACAAGTCTTTGCCGTGTTTGAGGATGAAGCTCAAGATTCCAGCCAGTTGCAAACCCAGTTGTTAGAACTGTTGGCAACCGATCCCAATTACGCTGAAAATCATCAAAATTTAGTTCGGGTCGGCGACCCCAATCAAGCCATTAACTCAACGTTTACCTCTGCCGATCCTTTGTTCTTTCGTCAGTTTTGCCAAGAGTGCGGCGACGACGATCGACTAGCAGAAATGAATCAAGCAGGGCGCAGCAGTCAGGTGATTATCGATGCCGCAAACTTTGTTTTGTCGTGGGTCAATCGCAACTATAGCCGAGTCGCCCTTGATCAGAGTGACGAAGCCGTTAACTCCAGCACCGATTTCACGACCCAATTTTCTGCTACGCCGTTTCGTCCTCAAGCGATTCATCCCGTAGCATTTGACGATCCTCAAGCGGATGCAAATCCTGCGCCGATCGGGTTGGGTCTAGAAATTTATACGCCAGAAGATGTCTATAAAACCGTTGAATTAATTGGACAGCGATCGCTAACATTATTTACCGAAGATCCCAATGCTCAAGCGGCGGTTTTGGTTCGCACCAACGAGCAAGGGCGATTTGTGGCACGAGAGTTAAAACGCTGGCACGGCGAAGATCTCAACGTGTTTGAAGTCGGACAGCGCGATCGTCAATCTCACATTCCTGCCGAGCTATTGTCGCTGTTGCAGTTTCTCGATCGTCCCCATTCACCAGACAATCTCAAAGCCGCTCTTTTAGTGTTGGTCGGGCGACGATTGATTCCTACTCAAGATCTCAACGCGCTCGTTACCTTCCCCGAACAGTTTTTATATCCAGCACCGCTCGATCCACCTCAATCGCCACAAGTTCGAGAAGCGAGTCACTATTGCGTCAGTCTGCTCCGCGCTCGGTTAGAACTGCCGCTCTATCAGCTAATCTCGTTTCTCGCCTACACATTAGATTACGACCAAACAGAACTGGCAACGGCAAATAAGCTGTCAGAACGAATCATGCAGCAAACGACTGAGAACTCGCTAGGCGCAATGCTAGAGACATTGAGTGAGATTGTCAGTTCAGAACGATTTGAACCCGTTGAAGCAGAAGATGACGATCGCTATAGTCGTCCCCATCAATTGACGATAATCACGATGCACAAGGCAAAAGGACTAGATTGGGACACTGTGTTCATTCCCTTTTTGCACGAAAACATGATTCCTGGAAGTCTTTATGTGCCGCCACAAGCGAAGTTTTTAGGCGGCTTCACGTTGTCAGAAGTTGCCCGTGCCCAGATTCGCGCGATCGTGCATGAAAACTTGATTCCCGATATCGAGACTGCCTGGAAACGAGCCGAATATCTCAAAACTGCCGAAGAGTTTCGCTTGCTCTATGTGGCAATGACCCGCGCCAAACGGCTGCTGTGGATGTCGGCAGCAAAACGAGCGCCCTTTAGCTGGAACAAATCGGAAAACTTGGACGATCGTAAGCCGTGCCCTGTGATTCCTGCCCTCAAAGCCCGATTTCCTGACTCTGTAATTGGCGACGGTGACGATGTGGAATTCTAGATCAACGAAGTTGATCTCTTGGGCAAATCTCGAAAGCTAACCCATGTCTATAAACACACACATTGAACTCTGCAAAAAAATTCATGTGTCCAAGAATCACAGGTGCGTCTTGATCGTGTCTAGGCATTCGCGTTACTTTATGTTTGAATATATGCTCCGTGACCGGAACGATAACATTCCTGTGAAGCGGCTGTCAGTAGCTTAAGCTACTGACAGCCGCTTCAGTTTATATTTCAATTTAAGATCCATAAAAAAGCTCCCAGGGATATGATTCAGTTCTGTGGAATACTAAGCTACTAGTCTTATCAAAACTTAAGTACGTAACCTTTCCAAGATTGTGAGGATCAAGGACTTTCTCAATCTCTTTGCCTTGCCATTTCTTTAGATAGAATCTAGCAACAATATAGCTAATGAAGTCAGCAAGTTCGAGACAAGCTTGAGAAGCAGGTTGAACAAAAACAGGTTCTGGAACCTCTATCCCCTTTGCTACAAATGAGTATAGAAGACAACGTTGACTTCCAGAGAAAGCATCACGCGCCCACCCTTGAATGACTTGATTGCCCTTTGTTTGCTTTTCCGCATCAAATTTCAGAACGGGTTGAGCTTTTGCTGTCGTTAGTTCGTTGATCACATAATTAATAAGCAAGATATAGGTATTATCCTGTGGGCGTTCTAATGCTGACTTTGAATTGAAACCTTTCATTGAACCCTTAGCAGTCGAAGCTATGTTGTACATGAAAATACATTCAGCATGACTTTGGATTAACTGAAAAATACCTTGAACTGCAAAAAGAACCTTCTCAAAATCCCAGGTGCCAAATATTCTATGCTTTCTCCTTTGATCTCCAGACCAAAGCTCTTTCATGTGAAAAGCCCAACCGTCTGGAGATTCAGAAGGACAGAGCTTTAATTTTAATTCTCGTAAAGAATCTTCTATTTTCGGTATCATCTTAAAATCAGCACCAACAAGTGAATATGTGAAAACAAGCTTGCCCTGCTTCTCTCTGTATGCCTCGTCCCCAAAAAGCATGACCTTCGACTGCATTTCCACCACAGGCAAATCGAGAGGAACAACCTCTTCACAAAAAGGACATATCTCATAACTTTTTGTAGGAACCCATCTTCCTGTACCATCATGATCATTAGGTTTGATCGGAATACGTGGCTCACTACTGAGCTTGAACCAGTTAGGTCTAAATTGCTTTGAACACTCAGGACACTCAAGTCTGAGTGCTGCAATATCTTCTGGTAAATGTTTTAGTAGATTCTGTACTTTCTTACTCTTATTTTTATTTGGCTTAATCTTAACGTTTGAGATAATAGTCATTGCAGATAACGGCTTTGTTTCCTCATTTATGAGTAGCGAGACATTGGCATTAAACAAAAGTTGCTTCGATTCGTAATTATCTAGACCTGCTTCTAATTTAGTAAGACCTAGGAGATCTTCTAACTCTTCAATTGAAAGATTAGATACGCCTAGACTTTTAGAAAGATTAGACATCACTCTATAAGCACAATAGTCCGGACATTTTTTTGAACGGTTCCACAAGGCTTTCAGGGCTTGCAGTTCCAGGATCGAGCAATTTTATCAAAGTTAGCTTTGCCTCTGAC
>JAYVFW010000240.1:0-4429 GCA_043772715.1 Phormidesmis sp.
CTGGATCGGGCAGCGAACCGAACATTACCAAGGGCGTGTGTTTAGCGTATTCGGATTCGGTGACCGCAACGTCTTCTTTTTTGCGTCCAAAGTTCAGCAGTTTAGAAATTGAGTTGCGTTCTTCTTTCTCAACTTCGCCTACAGGCTTATCGGGGCAGCGCTGCACCATTGCTGCCAAAACGGTGTCTTCGCCTTGAGTAAAAGCATAATCTAGACCATTGGCGCGAGCCGTAACGATCGGAATCCCCAATTCAGCTTCTAGCTTAGGTGCCAGCCCTTCCAAGTCCATTTTGATGATCTCGGTGGTGCAGGTGCCAATCCAGACAATCACGCTGGGGTTGCGATCGCGCTTAATTTGCGTACACAGCCGCTTCAGTTCTTCATAGTCGTTGAGTTGAGCAGAGATATCGCCTTCTTCGAGTTCTGCCATTGCATAGCGGGGTTCGGCGAAGATCATCACACCCATGGCGTTTTGCAGAAAATAGCCACAGGTTTTGGTGCCAATGACGAGAAAGAAGCTATCTTCAATTTTTTGGTAGAGCCACGCGACGCAGCTAATCGGGCAAAACGTATGATAGTTGCCCGTTTCGCACTCAAAATTTAGCGCTTGAGGTTGAGTATCGGCAATCATGGATGAATAATCCTCTCAAAAATCGATGATTAGAAGAAACGCGATCGAGACGCATTATGTAAGACGAAAAATCATTTTCGACCTGACCCGCCGCAGTCTTCGTCTCGCTTGGCGTAGACGCGGCTGACAGGTTCAGAGCCAGGAATTACCTTAGCCCTAGCAGGCAATAGTTTGGCTTCGTCGATGATGGCGTTGCCTTTAGCCATCGATTCGAGAGCACGATCGGGGTTAAAGTTTAGCCCCAGCGCCATCACAATGCGATCGGGGTTGCTATTAAGGTCTACCACCAAAGGCAAAAAGGCAGTTAGTTCTGGCTCTAACACCGAAAGCGTTGCCAGAATAAAGCTGGAAGAGGGTCGTCTCTGCCCATTGCAGTTGACCCAGACAGCCAGACGAGCTAACCAGGGGCGGTTATCTCGATAATAGTCGAGCCATTTGTCTTTAAGAGATTGGCGGAGTTGCTCGATATTCACAAATCACCTGAGAGAGTTTTGAGGATTGAATTTTGAGTTCTCAGCTATTCTCTAACAACTCAGAACTCAAACCTCGAAACTCAATGCTCTCTTTAGACCATCATCAAATCAACTTTTTCGCCTTCGGCTTTGGGAGGTGTCGGGTTGAGATAAAAGTCAGACAGCAGCGAGAACAACTCACGATCGGGCGAGTCGTTAGGCACCACCCCTTCAGGATTTGCCAGAATCTGATCCGCAATGTTGAGATAGTAGTCGCAAACGTAGTTTAGCGACGGGTCAGACTCTGCCATCTCAAACAGAGTTTTGCCTTTGACACGAGAGACGCGAATGTCTTCAATCAAAGGCAGCACTTCTAGCACAGGCATCGGCACTGTATCGATATATTTGTCGATCAAGTCACGTTTAGAGGTGCGGTTGCCGATCAAACCTGCCAGCCGGAGCGGGTGAGTCCGAGCTTTTTCGCGCACAGAGGCAGCGATGCGGTTGGCGGCAAACAGTGCGTCAAAGCCGTTGTCGGTGACGATCAAGCAATAGTCAGCGTAGTTAAGCGGGGCAGCAAAGCCACCACACACTACGTCGCCCAACACGTCGAATAAAATCACGTCATATTCGTCGAAAGCGTTTAACTCTTTGAGTAGCTTGACGGTTTCGCCGACGACATAGCCACCACAGCCCGCGCCAGCCGGAGGCCCACCTGCTTCTACGCAGTCAACGCCGCCATAGCCTTTGTAGATCACATCTTCGGGCCAGACATCTTCGTAGTGATAGTCTTTTTCTTGCAGCGTATCGATGATGGTAGGAATCAAGAAGCCCGTGAGGGTAAAAGTGCTGTCGTGCTTGGGGTCACAGCCAATTTGCAGAACTTTTTTGCCGCGCCGCGCCAGGGCAACCGAGATATTGCAACTGGTGGTCGATTTACCGATGCCACCTTTTCCGTAAACTGCGAGTTTCACTAGTTGTTTCTCCTAATCTCTGCTCAAAAGGGGTGAGTGGGAGCTTAAAACAGGCAATCAGCCTTGATTTCTATGACTGCTAATTGGGGTCAGCCTTGCTTCTCTCGTCTCTAAATGCATTATTGACGATGTTGCAGACGATTGGAAGAAGCGTTTTAAGTAAAGGGAGTACTAAACAAGAGCTAGAAAGCTTTAGAAAGGGGCGGAGAAATCTGAGGTGTCTATAATCGCTATCAATTCTAAATTTAACGATATTCAGAATCTTATGTACCGATTTATATAAAAGTCAGAACAATAGACAAAAAATTATAGAGTCTCATCTTGGTGAAATAGTCCTGTCCTATAAGTTGATCGCACCTTGCCCCCACTGCCGATCCGGTTCAATTTGCTCGAATTCTCGATCGAACTGGTTTAAAAGCGGTGGATTCTCGTGAATAATCACCGTTGACCATTCATTTACTCGCCCTTGGAGATCAGCAGGATGAGCCGCGATCGAGTCATCCCAGATCTTTATTAAGAATGGTGAAACTTTTGGTTTGGGGCGGCACTTAAAAAAGAAAAGGCACCTCGATAGGTGCCTGATAGCGATCGTGAAAGCTGTCTTTTATTGAGCAGGTTTCACGCGACGCTGGCTTTTATATTGCTGTGCTTGGCTGCGCTGCTCAGGAGTTAGCACACTATCCATCTGACTGTGAGCATTTTCTCTGATCTGCTTGATTCTGGCTTTTTGGTCGGCGCTCAAACTGAGAGATTTCAAGTCCTGACCTCGCTTCATGCCTTGACCGCGATCGGCTTGCAGTTTTGCCTGTTGCTCAGAGGTGAGAACCCCTTGAATCTGCTGACGAACGTTGTCACGAATCGTTTTGAGCCTAGCTTTTTGGTCGGCGGTCAAGTTGAGCCGATTTTGCATTCTCTGACCCGCTCTCGGTGCGGTCGGTGCAGAAGACTGAGCGTGAGCCGTTAAAACAGGAGCAGCCGAGATGAATAGCGCGATCGCGCCGGGTAGCAGCAGAAAAAGTTTGTTCTTCATAGAGATTGAGTGTCCTAAAACGTCAACAAGCCAATCGAGTGATTGTTTCATGACATTAGACAGTGGCTCGATCGAGAAGGTTCAATTCCTAACAGGACTGTTAGCGATCACCCGCCGATTTGTCGTATTCGATCGTTCCATAATCAAGCTTGATCATGCGATCGGCAACGTGAAAATAATGATCATCGTGACTGATCACAAAAATGGTTTTTCCCTGACGTTTTAATTTCGGCAAAAACTCAGTATAGAAAAGCTCTCGAAACGTCGGATCTTGATCCGATGCCCATTCATCAAATAGATAAATCGGACGGTCTTCTAGATAAGCCGTCAGCAGACTTAACCGTTTGCGCTGCCCTTGAGAGAGTTCGATCGTCGAAAGTCTGCCGTCGGTGATGGTGACTTTGTGATCGAGGTGCAACTGCTTGAGATAAGCCTGCGCCTGAGCATCCAGATTGGGATTGTTGATCCCTAGAAGCCGATCGAACAGATAAAAATCAGCATAAATTGCAGAAAAATGTTGTCGATACCACTCTCGATTTTCTGATGTGATTAACTGTCCGTCTAGCCAGATTTCACCCTGATCAGGAACGTAAAGCCCCGTCATTAGTTTGGATAACGTAGACTTGCCACTGCCGTTGCCGCCGACAATAAACACCAGTTCTCCAGGGCTGAAGGTGAGATCGATCGGGCCTAAAGCAAAGCTGCTTTCTTCTCCCGGTCGCTCATAGTGGTGAGTGATGCCCCGCAACTCTAAGCGCTGCCAGTCAGGATCGACCGTGGCAGGCTGCGTATTCACCTCGGCTTTGCTGCTAAGTGCCAACCCCAAGAGATCAATTTTTTGCAGAGAGACACTGGCTTGACCCAGCACAGGCAACTTTGCGACCAGCTTCTCTAAGGGCAACGTCGTGTAAGTAAAGATCAAGACGTAACCAGAAAGCGTTTGCAGTGGCACCGCCAAGATTTGAGGCAGCGCAAACAAGACAAACCCGATCGCAAAGAAAAAGATCAATCGCCCCAAACTGCTTGTCATCGCCAACAAAATCAACGCACTGGCATTGTGACGACGATAGCTAGCAGAAGCGACTTCTAAATCATCGGATAAAAAGGTTTGGCGGCGATCGTAGTGCAGCTTTAGTTCCTTAATGCCGTCGGTAATGGTGCGAAAGTGTTTGAACAATTGATCTTGATCTTCACGCGCCAGCTTGAGAAACTGATAGCCGCGTCTTAGCAACAACTGAGTCGTGATGATGGCTAACACAAACAGCCCCATCACCATCAGAAACCCTTGCCACGACAGCCACAAGATATAAGCAAAAGACCCCACGATCGTGGCCAAATCAAT
>JAYVFW010000241.1:0-13517 GCA_043772715.1 Phormidesmis sp.
AAGAGAGAAGTCTAGCTATGCTCAGAACTCAAGAAACCCCGGCTGATGATCTCAACGGGTCTAACCAAATTTCTCCGACTGAGCCATTTGCCCAACCTAGTGGCACTCAAAACGGAGCAAGCAAGCATTTGTCAGGCGACACGATCGGAGGTTTGCTGCCGCCTATTGAACCATCTGACGAGAATTCCATCAGCGAAAGTCCTGAGCTATCGCCGCCTGACGATGGAGATGACCAGGGCTTTGCGCCCGTGCTTAAAAACCGCAACTTTTTGATCCTGTGGGCAGGGCAGGTATTTTCTCAACTCTCAGATAAAGTTTATTTGGTGTTGATGATTGCCCTAATCGAAAGTCGCTTTCAGGCAGAAGGTCAGACGATTAGTGGTTGGGTGTCGTCGATTATGATTGCCTTTACCATTCCGGCGGTGCTGTTTGGCTCGATCGCGGGTGTGTTTGTCGATCGTTGGTCTAAAAAAACCGTTTTGGTTGCCACTAATTTACTAAGAGGCGCTCTAGTTTTTGTGCTGCCACCCCTGCTGTGGGTTTCGCGAGATTGGACAACGATGCAAAACTTGCCCGTCGGCTTTGGCTTAATGTTGGGCATCACGTTTTTGGTGTCAACTCTGACTCAGTTTTTTGCCCCCGCCGAGCAATCCGCAATTCCCCTAATCGTCGAGCGTCGTCATTTATTATCGGCAAACTCGCTCTATACCACCACGATGATGGCATCGGTGATTATCGGGTTTGCAGTCGGTGAGCCGCTTTTAGCGCTGGCAGATACGCTGTTTGGTCAACTGGGAGGCTTTGCAGGTGTGGGCAAAGAGGTGCTGGTTGGCGGTAGCTATGCGATCGCCGGATTTCTGCTCCTGGTTCTGAAGACGGGAGAAAAATCCAAAACGGTGGTTGTTGATGGCGTTGAGCTTCCGGCAGAAGAACCCCCTCACGTTTGGGAAGACATTAAAGATGGGCTGCGCTATTTGGGCAAAGAAACCCACGTTCGCAGTGCGCTGATTCAGTTGGTGATTTTGTTCTCGATTTTTGCGGCGTTGGCGGTGCTGGCAGTGCGTTTGGCTGAGGTAATTCCAGAAATCAAGTCGTCTCAGTTTGGCTTTTTGCTAGCGGCGGGCGGCGTTGGCATGGCAGCAGGCGCGGCACTGTTAGGCACCTTTGGGCAGCGCTTTGCTCACGCTCGACTGGGGTTGTATGGCTCGATCGGGATGTCAGCCTCGCTGATCGGGTTAGCGTTTTTCTATCATCACTTGTGGGCATCGCTGCTGCTGATCGCTTCGCTGGGAGCTTTTGCTTCATTAGTGGGCATCCCCATGCAGACGACCATTCAGCAAGAAACGCCAGAAGCCATGCGGGGCAAAGTGTTTGGGTTGCAAAATAATGCGATTAACATTGCCCTGAGTCTGCCCCTCGTGCTGGCAGGGGTTTCTGAAACTTTATTCGGATTACGAGCCGTGTTTTTAGCACTTGCCGCCTTGACGATCGCAGGAGCGACGTTAACCTGGTATATTTCCCGTACAACGATTTTTAAACCGGGTAGTTAGCGGTTAGTGGTTAGTCGTTTATTGGCTTAATATCGATCGCTAACCGCTAATCACTAATCCTTTTACGACATACCTCGAATGCACATCGCTTGGCTAGGCAAAAAAACGCCATTTTGTGGAAATGTTACGTATGGTCGAGAAGTCACCAATGGGCTGCTAGAACACGACCATCAAGTTAGTTTCTTTCACTTTGCTCAAGAGGAAGCGGCTCCTGATAACTGGCCCGACATCCACGAAGTTTCGATTCCGTTTCTCTATAAGTCTCAGATTTACACCGTCCCCAATTGGAAATCGAGTAAGGTGCTGATTCAAGCGCTGCAAGATTTGTCGCCCAAACCCGATTTGGTGCACGCTTCGCTCACCTTGTCTCCGCTAGACTTTTTGCTGCCTGAGATTTGCCAAAAGCTAAATCTGCCGCTGGTGGCGACGTTTCACCCCCCCTTCGATCGTAAACGTCGTAACCTGACATCGGGCACTCAACACTTGATGTATCAGCTTTATGCCGCGTCGCTGGCAAAATACGATCGCATCATCATTTTTTCTCACATTCAGCGAGACATCTTGGTTAAGTTAGGCGTACCTGCCGATCGGATTGCCGTGATTCCGAACGGCGTTGACACCACTAAATATTCTCCGGGTCGATCAGACTTTAAACAACGGTTAGGCACCGATCGCGTCTTCTTATATCAGGGTCGAATCGCCCCAGAGAAAAACGTAGAGTCTTTGTTAAAAGCCTGGAAACAGGCAGATATGGGGGAAAACAGCAAACTCGTGATCGTCGGCAATCACGGCACGTTAGCCTCCTCTCTGGTTCCCTTTTATGGCGAAGAACACGGGATCATCTGGCAGGGCTTCATCGCAGACGAGCAGAGGCGGATTGAGATTCTCAGAGGCACAGATGTTTTTGTGCTGCCTTCTCTCGTTGAGGGGCTGTCTTTGTCGCTTTTAGAGGCGATGGCGTGTGGGGTCGCGTGTGTGGCTACCGATGCCGGGGCAGATGGCGAAGTGCTAGAAGACGAGGCGGGTGTAATTATTAACACTCAAGGCGTTGCGTCTCAGCTTAAAACGCTATTGCCTCAACTGCGCGATCACCCTACCTGGACGGCAATATTGGGGCAGAAAGCGCGTCAGCGAGCCGAAGAACGCTACACCCTGAGTCGCAATATTACTCAACTCGTCGCCCTCTACAGTGATTTATTAGCGCACCATCACGATCGCAAAAGCCGCATCCGCATTCCAGGAAATTTTGCGGCGAACCGATCGCCCTTGCTGCCCTCGCCTTAAATCCTTCTCTCTTGAGTGACGATCGACGTACTATCATAATCATTGTATTTATGGGCGATCGAGGCAGTCATGGCAGAAGAAAACAAGGAACAGCGGCATCCGCAGTGGAGCAGCGATCGCCAAGTCACGGATACCCTTCTCACTGGCGAACCAACTGACTACAATCTGGCTGAGTTAGCGAGGCTCAAGATTCGATATAAAGGCTTTCCGGGGGCGAGAGACATTCAAGCTGACTTAGAGAAGGTGTTAAGTCGGTGGCAACTCACTGAAGATACTCTGTATGAAAAGACTCGCGAGATTCATGCCGTTGCCCAAGTATATAAAGGTCGTGGGGCAAAGCGAGACGACTGGAGCTAGTCGCGATCGTAAATTCAGCAAAACCCTCTAATTCGCGAAATTAGGACTGCGTACGGGCATGGCACTGCCGTGCCCCTTGTCCACGCAAATAACAGACATCCTTTAATTCAACGTCAGTTCGACGAGTTCTCTCACTTCGTTATTCAGCGCTTCAGCCCCCCTAAATCCCCCAAATTGGGGGACTTTGAACTTCAATTTTGGGCTTGAAGTCCCCCAGAATTGGGGGATTTAGGGGGCAGCCCGGATTGGC
The DNA here is from genome assembly GCA_043772715.1 of Phormidesmis sp. Classification (GTDB taxonomy): domain Bacteria; phylum Cyanobacteriota; class Cyanobacteriia; order Leptolyngbyales; family Leptolyngbyaceae; genus Phormidesmis_A. The sequence continues at coordinate 3,442 of JAYVFW010000241.1, forward strand.
AACCGCAGCGAAAAGCTTCATTGAATTCACGTTAATTCACGATCGTTAAACAGATTTTTCAACGGAGATTTAAAGCAATGGAAGCCCGTCAAAATTTAACCGCCATTATCACAGGGGCCTCGTCAGGCGTTGGGTTATACGCCGCAAAGTCCCTGACGCAAAAAGGGTGGCACGTCGTCATGGCGTGTCGCGATCTGACAAAAGCATCCCATGTCGCCCAGGAAGTCGGGATGCCCCAGGGCAGCTACACCCTGATGCAGATTGATTTAGCGTCTCTAGAAAGTGTCCGACAGTTTGTGAAAACGTTTCGAGAAAGCGGCAAATCTTTAGATGCTTTGGTGTGTAACGCCGCCATTTATATGCCTCTGATCAAAGAGCCGTTGCGAAGCCCCGAAGGATACGAATTGAGCGTCGCAACTAACCATCTCGGTCACTTCCTCTTGTGCAACCTGATGTTAGAAGACTTAAAGCACTCCGCCGATCCGCGATTAGTCATTTTGGGAACGGTGACCCACAACCCAGATGAGTTAGGAGGCAAAATTCCGCCTCGCCCTGATCTAGGAAATTTTGAGGGCTTTGAAGCAGGCTTTAAAGATCCCATTTCAATGATTGATGGCAAAAAATTTGAGCCTGTCAAAGCCTACAAAGACAGCAAAGTCTGCAATGTGTTGACCATGCGAGAACTGCATCGGCGCTATCACGACGCAACGGGCATCACGTTTAGCTCTCTCTATCCGGGCTGCGTTGCCGATACGCCACTGTTTCGCAATCACTATCCGTTGTTTCAAAAAATCTTCCCCTGGTTTCAGAAAAATATCACCGGGGGATATGTATCTCAAGAGCTATCAGGCGATCGCGTCGCGATGGTAGTAGCTGACCCTGAATATAAACAGTCTGGCGCTTATTGGAGTTGGGGCAACCGCCAGAAAAAAGACGGCAAATCGTTTGTGCAAAAGGTGTCTCCGCAAGCTCGTGACGACGAAAAAGCCGATCGGATGTGGGATCTGAGCGCAAAACTCGTCGGATTGTCTTGATTGACGGTCTAGTGCGATCGCGCTCTACTCTCACGTCAATTCGACGAGTTTTTTCGCTGCGTTGTCAGCGGCTTTCGCCCCCTAAATCCCCCATTCTGGAGGACTTTGAAACTGGAATCTCAGCTCAAAGTCCCTCACTCGTGGGTGATTTAGGGGGCTGCCCGACTTCGCAACCGGAGCGAACCACTGCTGTCGAACTGACGTAACTCTCAGGGCGCGATCGCACCAGGCGTTGACCCCGAAGGCTGCACGATTCTCGGAGCGGGTGCGACGGCTCCGCTTGGGTGTTGTAAGGCTTGAGGTTGCCCGGTCGCCAACGGTGCGAGAACTTGAGAAACCTGTGCCTGCTGCTGCAATTGCTGAGTTGAAGACGTTAAGCCACTCAGCCCTTTAATTAAATTTCGCAAATCGTTACGCAGTTGAGGGTCGCCCGTCAGTTCGTCTAAGTCTGCCGTGATTTTTTGGGCATTCTGAAACGTGGCTCTGGCAGAATCGAGCGTCTGCTGCAAAACCGTGAGATTTGAGGGATTATTGAGGCTGACTGACACATCGCGCAGATTAGTCGATGCCTGAGCCGCATTTGCAGACAGCGTTTCTAGATTTTGAATCAGTTGCCCCTGCTGAATGCGATCGAGCGTCGGACTCAGCTTTGCCACCGTGACGCGCAGTTGCCCACTCGTTTGATTGAGATTATCAAGGGTCGAAACCAACGTGGCACGATTTGCGCTCACCAAGCTGTTAACTTGCGCGATCGTCAGCCCAAACTGATCCGCCGCATTGCTAATCGATTTTGCCGTACCGGAAAACGTGCCGACTTCCTGCCTCGCTGATTTGACTAAGCCCGTGACTTCTTTGCTCAAAATGGTGATTTGAGCGGCAGCATCACTGCTGTTTTTAGTTAACGAATTGATATTGCCTGTAAGCTGCGGATCGCTATAAACATTGGCAAACTTGATGCTCGCTCGCACTAACTCATCAGTGCTAATGCCTAACGTGCCATTGATTCGAGAGCCTTCGCAAAGAATTAGTTCTTTGTTGCAGTCGCGATCGAGCGGTTTTGCGGCAACGGCTCCGTCGGGCAACGGCTTACGAGGGACAATATCTAAAAGGGTTTCGCCTAGCAACCCCGACTGATTCACCGTCACCTCTGAATCGCGAGGAATGATCAGATCGGCAGGCGCAATATCAATCTGCACCGCCACCCCATTAGGGTCGGGTGAGATGCGATTAATTCTGCCGATAGTTACCCCGCGATAGCGCACGGCTGAACCTGGCTGAACCCCACCCGTCGTTGCAAAGTCTACAGTGACCGAAAAGCTGCGATTGCCAGGATTTAGCCCTCGCAGCCAGAGAATTAACCCTCCAAATAGCCCTAAACCGCCTAAGATCAGCAGTCCTACCGAGCCTTCTCGAACCATTCGCGAACGCATAGGCTTATCCAATCACCTGTATGGGCCCTTCTACACTACCGCTTAGAAACTGGCGAATCAGTGGATTATCAGTGCTGTCAAGCTCGTGAACTTTGCCCTGCCACTGCACCTTGCCTTGATGAAGAAAGAGGACTCGATCGGCAGTCCGACGAATCGTGCTTTCTTGGTGAGTCACCATCACATAACTTTGGCAGCCGCCTTGCCTGTTGAGATGCCTGACTAAATCTTCGATCACGGTTGAGGCGATCGGGTCAAGCCCCGCCGTTGGCTCATCGTAGAGTAGCATATCTGGCGTATCCTTAGGATTGCTGGGGTTTGACATGATGGCGCGAGCAAAGCTGACTCGTTTTCGCATCCCACCAGAGAGTTCGGCGGGGTAGCGATCGCTAATGCCTGATAAGCCCACCATCTCTAATCGCTGCGCCACGAGTTCTCGAATTTGGCGACGCGGCAGTCGAGAGCGCTGATAAAGCAAAAATCCGACGTTTTCTTCGACCGTCAGCGAGTCAAACAAAGCCGCTTGCTGAAATACCATACTGATGTTGATCGGGTCGGCTGCGTCTTCGATCAGTCCTTTTCGCATTTGCCCCCCGACGTAGACTTCTCCAGCATCAGGAGCCAGCAACCCAGCAATAATTCTCAGCACGGTAGATTTGCCCGTGCCAGACGGCCCAATAATGGCGAGGGCTTCTCCGCGATAAATCGTCAGATCGGCATGATCTAAGACAATATTTTGTCCAAAAGTTTTACAAACTCCCTTCAGTTCGATCAACGGTTCAGTCATTCGCTTGAGACTTAGCCCACAGGGTTGAGAAAAATTGGGAACAGGCGATCGAGAAAGCGATTCGAGAACGTCATGAGTTCTCATCATAGAACTCACTAACTCAAGACGGTGATTTTGATCATGAGCCTTTATGACTCTATCAAAATCCTGCTTCTTCCTTTTCTTAAAGTGAAATCAGGCGTTCTCGATTCCCTTCTTCCCTATTGTCAAGTAGGAATGAGAAACTTGAGTTATCCTGCTGTCAAAGGCAAGTAATTTCTATAAAATTCTGGTCAGCCTCTTTTTCGTTCCGGGCATGGAGCATCAATGACAACAAACCGTCTACTCAAGCAGGCAATGCGAACTATCAGCCAAGAGTCTCGCCAGTTGGCTCCGATTTGGCTGGGGCAGTGGTTTAAGTGGCTGGCTCCAGGTTTGTTTGTCAAACGCTGGATGTTGATCAGTGCCGGAGGGGTGTTGCTGGTCAGTTTGGGGCTGGCGATCTGGGTGAAGCTGACTCCGATCTTTTATCTGTTGCAGTTTGCCGCCGATTTGCTAGAAACGTTAAGCCGTCTGCTGCCGAGCTATGTGAGCGGTCCGATCGTTTTAATTGTGGGAGTGCTGCTGATTTTGTGGGGGCAAACTCGCACGTTCGGCTCAATTACAAACGTGTTGATGACCGATCGTGACGAAGAATTAGTCGATGTGCTGCTAACAGCGCGTCGCTTAAATCGCGGTCCTAGAATTGTGACGATCGGAGGCGGCACAGGTCTGTCTACTTTGTTGCGGGGGTTAAAGCGATCGAGCGCCAATATTACCGCGATCGTCACCGTAGCCGATGATGGCGGTTCTTCAGGACGATTGCGGCGTGAGATTGGGGGGTTGCCGCCTGGAGACATTCGCAACTGCATCGCGGCGTTAGCAGACGAAGAGAAATTGCTGACAGAACTGTTTCAATACCGATTTAAAGCGGGCGATGGATTAATTGGTCACAGCTTTGGGAATTTGTTTCTCACGGTTTTAAGCGACATCACCGGAGATTTTGAGCAAGCGATCACCGCGAGTTCTAAAGTTTTGGCAGTGCGGGGACAGGTTTTGCCCGCCACCCTCAGCGATGTGCGTCTCTGGGCAGAACTCGAAGACGGTCGCCGCATTGAGGGTGAATCGAGCATCACCGAGGCGAAAGGCAAGATCGTGAGAATTGGCTGTACGCCCCCCAATCCGCCTGCTTTGCCGAGAGCGTTAGAGGCACTTTATAAAGCTGATTATATTGTGATCGGGCCAGGCAGTCTTTACACCAGTGTGATTCCTAACTTGTTAGCACCCGAAATCGCGAACGCGATCGCCGAGCGACAAGTCCCTTGTGTGTATGTGTGCAATATCATGACGCAGCCGGGAGAAACCGACGGATATAGTGTGGCAGACCATATTCGAGCGATCGACCTTGCCTGCGGAAAGCCTCTATTTGATGCAGTGCTGGTGCAAAAGCAGCCGCCTTCTGCGAAAGCGCTAATTCGCTATGCTGAGGAGCAGTCTCACCCGGTGGGGGTTGATCGAGACGCAGTGATGAAACTCGGACGACGAATTATTCGTGCCGATGTGATGCACGAAGATGAGGAAACGGGGTTAGTGCGTCACGATTCGGAGCGGTTGGCGCGGGTGTTGCTGCGGTGGTATGGGCGGCGATCGCGAGCATCCTGAGCAGTCGGGTCTCGGATTTTACTGTGTACACAGGAATTTTTGCGGGGTTGGATGGCTTGGGTTAGCCCCCTAAATCCCCCAAACTTGGGGGACTTTGAATGGCTTTAGTTCCGCCGGAATTGGGCACTAGGGGCGGCTTCAAACAACTTCTGTAACAACTTTCTGGATTGTGTAGAATCTCTCGTGATTATACAGAGATAGGTGTTAGAGAGTCTCAGTATGTCTGATCATTGGAAACGGTTGGGTCAAGTCGGGGCAACGCTGGGAGTGTTGGGGTTGACGGCGGCATTGCCGATCGCAAAGTTAGTGGCGACTCCGAACCAAAAGATACCGTCGCCCGAAGCAGCGGCAAAACAGGCAGAAGGGCTGTCTCCAGTCAAGTTGACTGAGGTTGAAGTCGATGACGTAATGCGCGATCGGCTGCGATTTGATCCGCAGTGGCAGCCGATTTTGCAAGCGGTTCGTCAAGATTTGCTTGAGATTAAATGGGGAGACAGCAAACTCACCCATCCGGTTTGGCAGCAGTATGGCGCAAAGGCTTATCCTTTGTTGGAATATTATGCGCGATCGCGCGATCGAGTTCGTCAAGCGTATGGCATTGCCGGAATTCGCAGTTTGGGCAAGCCTTACACGACGCTGTGGTTGACTAAACAGTTGCAGCGACGATCGTCTACACCTGATTTCTATCTACTCACAAGTAAACTAGATACCTTGTTGTTAGAGTCAGGCGACGCATCAGAAAATCAAAAAGCTTGGGAGCGAGAATTTGGGCTGGATGATCCGCAGGTGCGAGCGAGACTAATTCAACTCGCCAAACAGAATCTAGAGCCGCAGAATTCTCCAACTTTCTATAGTCAGTTCAATTTTGACTTTTTGGTGAATCTCGTCGGATACGATCAGGTTTTTCCGCCGCAACCCCGTAGCGAAAAGCCCGTTCCTAATCTGTCTGAATGGACAAAATTTGAACAAACTACCCAACCGAATCAGAACCAAATTCAGGCGGCGATCGCTTATTATCAGTCTCTTCCCGCTGCATCCCGCGAATATCTCTTAGTCAACCGTTTAGGAGCCGTCAAAGCCGATCAGATTTCACCGATCGCCAAAGCGTTGTTTAAATCGCTGGCAGCCGACGCGCAATCTCCCGATCGCGTCTGGGCGATCGCCGAACTCGATCGTCACCACGATCCACAAGGCTCAACGCTGCTGCAACAAATCCTCAATGGAGATTCACGCCCGCTCTATAGTCTGACGCGCAGCGTGTTTTATGGCTTTGGCGGAGACGATGGCGATCGCGGTGCCCACGCTTATTATCTGCTGGTGGGCATGGCACAAAAATATCCGCAATCCAAATTTATTCAGGGTTGCCGTGAGTATGGAGACTTAACTGGGCACTCCTACTTTGGGGGCGAACCTCGCGCTAAACAACTGCTCGATCGCAACGCCAAAAAATCAGCCGCCGATCAAGTTCGAGATTGGCAACAGTGGCTGAGTCGCTATCCCAACCATCCGGGGGCAGATGATGCGACCTTTTTGTTAGCACACAGCCTGCAAGATCAGGGCGATATCATGGGGGCAATGCGACTGTGGCTAACAATGATGACGAGTGAGATCGGCGATCGTGATGCCCTTTATCTCGCTTATCCTCACATCAGAACTTTGTTGGATGTCGGACTCTCCGCCGAGCAAATTCAGACTTTACTACAAGAGCCAAATTATCAAGAAATTGCGCCTTTGTTGCGCTATGCGCTAGCGGTGAAAGCAGCCCGATCGCACAACTACGCCAAAGCGCTACAAGTCTCCGAGAATCTGAATTTGACAACAATGCCTGCTAAAGTTCTCGATCGCTATTACAACGCGGGTTGGTCATGGTGGGAAGATAACAAAACCGCAGAAGTTCAGCAACAAATGCAAGCTATGCTCACCGAACAGCGTCAACGCTGGCAGCAGCTTCTGACGTTGAAAACAGAAAACACACCTGACTCGCGCTATCGGCTGGCATCTAATTGGGCAGGTGAAGGCGGCTGGAAAAATGGTTATCTCGCAATTTGGGACGGCTATAGAACTTATCACTTGCCGACTAGCTACAGCACGAGTAAGAATTATCCAGTTGAGGCAAACGATCGCTGGGATTGCCGCTTTTGGTGGGTCTGTGATCTCTCAAAACGCGGCGAGTCAGCCGTGCGCCAAGCTTATCAAAGCGCCAGTCAAAACGGAGTCGCGTTATCGCTCTATCAGCAATTGTTAGATGATCCTAAAACGCCGCCTCAACTGCGAGAGAAAACGCTCTACATGATAGCATCGACGCTGCTCTGGCAATGGGAAAATCACGACCCAGGCGAAACCACACGCATTCATCCTCCTGCCGGGGTTCCAGTTGGAAAACAGCAATTTGACTCTTATACAGGTGAGTCTTCTCCTGATATCGGCGGTGCTTACCAAAGTCGAATCGATGGGATTTTAACCGAACTACAGGTCAAATTTCCCAACAGTTCTTATCCTGATGACTTGCTGTTTTCGAGCTATTTTTTGAGTCATCAGCCTCGCTATCTTCAGCAACTCGTGCAGCGATATCCGACTAGCGATCGCGCCACCGAAGCCCAATTTCTTCTAACGCACCGCAAACCAAAGTCAGAATGAACTCACTCCTGCTTCCCACTGCAACGGCAACTCGCAAGTTAGGCATTCAGCTAGGGCAAACGCTCTCGGCTGGCAGCGTGCTGTTACTAGAAGGTGACTTGGGCAGTGGGAAGACCACCCTCGTGCAGGGCATCGGTGCAGGCTTGGGAATTAAAGACTCGATCGACAGCCCCACCTTTACCCTAATCAACGAATATTTAGACGGACGGGTGCCGCTCTATCACCTCGATCTCTATCGGTTGAACTTGTCTGAAACCGCTAACTTGTATCCAGAAATCTATTGGGAAGGAGTCGAAGCCGAGCCAGGAATCGTGGCGATCGAGTGGGCAGAGCGGCTTTCTTACAAGCCACAGAATTATCTAGAGATTCGGCTGGACTACGATCGTGATTCCGGTCGTCAAGCTACCCTCAATCCCGTGGGTCACTTTGACTTAGAGTCGATCATTTCTGCACTGTGAGAAGTTTTATAGCTGAAGTGGAATCATGCATTGCCTCCACAATCCGCGATCGCTCCACTCCAGTACGGAACAATGGGGTTGAACTATCGAGTGCCTCGCGGGTGCATGAAGAAGATTTTTTATACGTTCTATCGTGAGCATACTCAAAGTTATGGCGCTCACCTTAAAGATTTTGTTTAAAGATAAATGTCAAACATTGTTGTTTTGATACATTTTTCAGAGTCTCTGAAATCAGCTTATATGATGAAACCGTCAGGGCACTACCAGCATTTCAACTCAGAGCGATGTAGCTTTTATAGACAGAAATCACCCAGATGGGTACTGTGAACGTGGGTTAAATGCTTGAGAATTATTGGTATCAGACTTTACTCGCTGCGATCGTCACCACTCAATCACCTTTCCCGCGATCGGTGCTGATTGAGTATCAGGTGAGAAACTCATGGCAAACCTGCAATCTATTCATGCAGTTGGTGAATCGTTGCGGAACTACTTGCGGAATACCTATCCGTCTAGTGCGTTCGCTGGGTTGCCAACGTTTGATATTCAGCTCATTTCTAGCGGTGAGTTAGCCACCCTTGACGAGCCAACCAACACGCTGTCGCTGTTTCTGCATCGCGTCACAGTGAACGAACACCTGCGAGGCAGCAGACCCAACGGCTCAACTCAAATCGGCATCCCTTTGTCAGTCGATTTGCATTATCTGATGACCGTTTGGGCAGACAGTGCTCTAGCAGAACACCTCGTTTTGGCATGGGCAATGCGGCAGTTCCATACGCGCTCAATTTTAGATGCGTCTTCTCTCTCACCCGAAGCGGGATGGCAGCCAGAAGACACCGTTCAACTCATTCCCGTCGATTTAAGCAATGAGGACATTATGCGAATTTGGGATCGGTTAAAACCGTCTTATCGTTTGAGTGTGGCTTATGTGGCAAGGGTTGTGAGCATTGATGCTGATCGCCAAGATGCGGGTCGCCCAGTGGTGGCAACGCGCTTTAAGGTTGACGATCGGGAGACAATGCCATGACGCTTGTTCAGGTCGATCGCCGAGTTTTGGGAGCAATTCAGCTCGTTGATGCCACAACTGGATCGCCGATTCAGCGACGGTTGCAAGTGAGTGGGGTCGGTGTGCAACTGGTGTGGAATCGCAGTAATTATGCCGTGATTTATGCAGCAGAAGGACTGGAAGCCTACACCGACAGCTTTCTAGCGCCCACGAGTCCGCCTTTATCAACCATGTCGATTCAGGTCAGCACGATCGATCCAGAAGGGCATTATCTGCCCCGACAAGTGATGATTAAGCTACCTCGTGATCCCGATCCGACAAAAGCCACCGCAACGGATTCGCTATTTCAACCGATTAAAGTTGCGGTGTATCGATCGCCTGCGGCTCAAGTGGCAGCCGGATGGGCAGTGATTCGTGCCACTGTGATCGAGCAAACTACCAACCAGCGCTTACCCTGGGCATTGATTCGCGTCGTGAGATCGGCTCCAGTTAGAGTAACGCTCAGTTTAGCGGATTGGCGCGGTGAGGCCTTAATCAGCGTTCCTGGAATTCCAGTCACAACGCCCGGAGCAGGAATGGGTTCCGTCTTAGTCAATGAGATTGATGTCACGTTAGAGATTGTTTTTAATCCACTTTTAACGACGATTTCAATCACATCTGATTTATCAACTTTAACCGATCCCAATACTGGCTATTTGCCTGACCCTGACGATTTGGAGGCAAGGCGAGCCAGCCTGAGATCGGGCAGTCTTCCCTACAAACTCGCCTCTGGTCGCGATCGTGCAGACACGTTAGCCGTCACGTTGACGTAACCATTCGCTTTTACAAGGAGAAATCACAGTGCCCGAATATCTAGCTCCCGGTGTTTATGTCGAAGAAACCAGCTTCCGTGCAAATTCAATTTCGGGTGTGGGCACCAGCACCACTGCCTTTGTCGGTGCCACACTTAAAGGGCCCTTTGGTGGGGTTCCAGAATTAATCACCAGCTTTGGTGAATTTGAGCGCGTCTACGGCGGGTTAGACGACCTCAACGGCAAGACCAACTACATT
>JAYVFW010000242.1:0-13424 GCA_043772715.1 Phormidesmis sp.
AAATTCTTGCGTCAGATAAGCAATGTGCAAACTTGAAGGACGAATCACCTCGCCTGTGGTTGGCTCCATTTCGCCTGCCACAATCTTAAGCTGCGTTGATTTTCCTGCCCCGTTGACCCCGACCAAGCCGATACGATCGCCAACTTTGACCTCCCAATTAATATCTTTCAACACTTCGCCAGTCGGATAGATTTTGCTGACGTGTTCGAGTCGCAACATGAGGGAGGCTCCAGAGAGAATCGGTGAGGATTGTGAAATCGTAACTAAATCTTAACAAAAGCTGGCTCGATCGCACGGGATTTAGCTAGGCAGATTTGATCAATTTGTATCTTCTAAGTAGAAAGCGTTGATCGCTTGTAATCGCAAGGGACGCAGCAGCAAGGGACATGGCAGTGCCATATCCGTACGGGGATTTAGTTGGTGGTCTTTAGAGGTCTGATTCTTCGGCGATCGCAAAGAAATCTGATTGTTCTTGCAGGGAGGCTTCGAGCAAATCTGTCGCGCCTAGATTGACGTTTTCGTGATAGAGATAGGCAATATCCAACGCTTCTAACGTTGCTCGAATGTAAGTCCGAATCGGTTGGCTCCCGATCGCTCGAATCAAGTCAGAGACTTCTAGTTTGGCATCCCAAGCATAAGCCGTGCCGTGAAGCTTGACCAAGCGATCGAGCAATTGAATTAAGTTAGCCGTTTCTAAGGGTCGAATGGTGGGACAGGTAGACCCGATCGCGGTTTCAAAGAAGTTTTGCATCATCTGCCCAGCATCGCTGCCAAATTTCTCGATTGCCAACTCAGGAATTTGGCTGCGATCGTTTTTAGCGCTCGGCGTGCTGGTGCCGCTAAACCAGACATCATTTCGCAAACTGGAGGCGACCACCCCAAAAGTGTAAATCGGGTAGGGGTTTTCGCAGAACAATTCTTGATCCCCGTCTCGGCGTACAGGACGATCTGACCAGTTTAATAGCCAATTGAGATTGCGATAAGCCTGAAGCCGTCCAACTCTGCCGAGTCGCCCAATTAGCTCAACTTCATCGAGCAACAGCACCCAGCCTTTATAGCCACACAGGGCGATCGCGTCTGCCATCACGCCAAAATAAGCGCTGCCATGCTGCGTGGTGCGAAAGTTCATGTCAAATTTGGGCAGCGACTCGCCTCGGCAGTTGCGATGAATGCGCTTCAGTTCAGGACTGGTAATCCGCGTTCCCATCAAATCGCCGTAAAGAAGATCTTGTTCTTCGCCAGACGTGAAAAAATAGTCTTCTAAAACGATTTCGGGGAGAGGATGACTGTAGCGATCGCGATCAGCCAGCGAACTATTGAGCAAATCCCCAGCTTTTTTAGCGCTCAAAGCTTTGGTCAGTCCTGCCATTTTAGAATCAGGAGTGCGAAGCACCGAGGCGACCCGCCCATAAAAGTTAAGCAGGTGATGACACGACACCTCACGGCTGAGAGAAACCCGACTGACGGCAAATCCTAGATCTAGCGCGACGTGTTCAACGGTGGTCAGAGCATGAGTTTTTCCTTGCCCATAAGGTCCCCACGCTAGCCGTCCTGCGGGACGCTGACCCTGCGAGAACTGCTCTAAATCTTGCCGAATCAGGTCGGTCAGTGATTCTCGCAAATCGGGCAGTTCTCTCGTCGAAGTGCGGGTGGGAATTCCAGCGCGAAGAGACTCGACAACGGCGATCGATTTTCTGCGGTTAGCGTCATATCGCTCCATTGCATCTACCTCAAGAATTTTGGATTTTGGACTCGGTTCATCCGTCGCTGAGTGCCATTAACGTTGCACCGATGACGTTGGCTCGAAGCTGGCTCTGTTCATCGAGGATGGGGAGATCGCGATCGACCACCTGAAATCCCGCTTCTTGAAATAATCGCCGCAGTCTCATCTGCACCTGTTCGGGAAAGCCTTTGCCATTAGCAACCAGATGATTGTCGATGTCCACAATGTCGGATAGGGGATTGAACTTGTCGATCGGCAGCAAGCCCGTTTGTAATCGCATCCACAGCGCCTCGTAGCTTTTAAAGCCTCGACGATCGTCTTCAATCATTTCCCGCCGACCTGCTAGCAGCAGTAGAAAATGATCGAGCAGTTCTACATCATCAATGATCTGACGAAACAGTTCGCAGGTGTCTTTGATGGCGTTGGCGGTGTATCGAAAGCGGCGAGTTTCAGGATGGCGTTCGGTCATAACTTCTAGATCGTCGATCGCCACCACCAGCCCAGTCATTCCTGCTAGATGCAGCAGCCGGATCAAAGAGTTTAACCAGTAGCGAGCGTTCGGTTTTTGCAGCCGTTCATAAAGCAGAGTAGATTGCTTTTGATGCCGTTCTAGTTTCTCGCCAGACAGCCACCTTAACGCGAGTCGGATGCTGTCTTCATTGCCACTGATCAGTCGATTGCTAATCACATAGTAAGCAAATGCCCGAAACGACGACCCAAAATCGACATCTCTGAGCGTCAGCCCGATCGCTCGTTTAATCTCATGCACTGCCAGATCGCGAGTCAGTCCCTGATCTTCAATCAGCAGAGACAGAATCCGATCGCTGTCGCCATATTGCCCATAGCCCAATTTTTTGGTGACGAGTTGGCACAGTCCACTCACCAAGCGCTCTTTGTCGAGTTGTTGAACGATCGCCCGATAAAACCCCGGCAAATCATTCAGGCGATAGTCTCGTGCCGAGAGATAAACAGTTTGGTAGTCCTTACCTTGGGCATCTTGCAGCCCACAGCGCAACAGATGAGTTTTTCCCGTTCCCACGCCGCCCACTAAAACTTTGACCTTGCTGCCGCCATCAGCAATGTAGTTGGTCAAATAGTGCTGGTGAAGATAGTCGAGCCAGCGATCGCGCCCCAGCGTCATCCCGATCAGAAGTTCCTGACTCACCGGAGGCTGACCCGACAGCAATGCCTCAATATCCAGTTCGTCAATCTGCATGGGTCGTCTCTATCCCTCTTCAACTAGATGAATTGCCAAGGTGCTAACTCGACTTTCTTGCCCCTGACTGTTGACGAGCAAAAAACTACTAGCCTGGTTACGAGAAGGTTCTAGCTCAAACTGATAGCGATCGTAGCGAATTTCGGTCTGCTCTTTTAGCCGCGCTAAATCGTAGGTAAACAGCGGCTCAGGATAATCTTGTTTAGTGGATTGCTTTAGCGTCAAGAGGCGATAAATGTCTTTGAGCGGCACAGACTGCCCCCAAACGACCTCCTCTTTTTGCAACATCAGCCGATTCAACATTTCATAAGTGCTGAGTAGCTCTCGACAAAAGCGGGAAGCGTCGAACTTGCTGTCGATCACCCGTCGATATTGCCCCTCGACCCAGGGAGCTAACTGCTCTGGCGCAAAGGCTTTGATTTGCTGCGATCGTCGCCCCATGCTCAACCGCACCACACCTTGCTCACGACTAAACGTCAGCTTAAAGGGAGGAAACTCATAGCTGGGAAACTCCCCCCTGACCGGAATTCCCACAGCTTTGAGGGCATTCTCTAACTCGGTTGGGTAGTCATCAGACGAGACAAAATCTTGATCGGCTTACAGCGCCTCGCGGATTGCGGTTTGTTGCTCAACCCAACGATCGCTCAGTTTGCCGAGTTCTTCTGTCAACACCTCTAGGGTTTGGGTGGAGGTTTTAAAGTCCCATTCTTTGCGAGATTTTTTGACCGCCGCCCACACTTTGATCAGGCGTTTTAAAGCGGTGTCAATCTCGCTTAAAGCAACTTTTTCTGATGCACTGTCCAACGATTCCATAACTTGAGACAGGTAGAAAATTGAATTCTCCTCATCGTATCTCACAGGTGGACTGCTAGAACTACTGGACAATACTAAAAGACCCGGTTGCACTAACCACATCAGAGTGACTGATTGAGTCAAAAGAGGACTAGCGGCGGGTGAACCGGGTGGGTTGGTGACGGCTTGACCCTAAAAGCTTCCTGGGTTGTCGTCAAGTGCCATCAAAAAATTGACGAGATCGTTTTGCTGAGAAGTCGAGAACCCAGTTGACGAATCGACGTAGAATTCGTGACCTGTGCCGTCAAGATTGCTTAACTGGAGAGCCGGATTCGCTTGGTTAGTAGCAATGACTTGGGCACGGAGGGTGCGATCGAGCATTGCCCGCAAACTATCTGCTGCATCTGCCGGAATCGCCCGACTGAGGGTGCCTGAGAGTCCCAATCCACTAGGGTCAGCAATTCCAAAACTGCCATCTGCCCCAACTTGTAGCGCCCCTTTACGAACGGCAACTCCGCCATCGTGTAAGTAGGGTGCTGTCAGGTAGAGTCCTCGAAGCGACGGCGTTTTGTAGCCACCGTCTGGAAGCAACCCTTTGGGCAGCGTGGTCGGCGTGTCAGAAATTCCCTCGGTTGGCACGTCGATGACTTCGGCATTGCCTGAAATCGGCACCAATGTGTTCAACGCATAGATTTTGGGCGGAACGAGCAAATCATTTTGGGCAAGGCGCGACTCAGCGCGGGCGCGATTGGTTTTGATCTCAGCGATCGGATGAATCTTGTTATCCGTAAAATACGGTGCCTTATGGCAGGCAAGACACTGGGCTTGTTCAAAAACTTGGGCACCGCGATCGACCGAGCCGCTCTGCAAGGCTTGCTGATTCTGAATTGTTTGATTAGGAGGCGGCACCAAACTGTTTTGCCACGCCGCCATCGCATTCGCCGCAAACAAGAACGGACCACTGGCAATATCTAACTTAACCGTATTGGGACTGAAAATCAGACCGTTGTAAGTAAACAGCGATAGTTTGAGATTGGGATAGCTCCCCACACCCGGAGCCGCAATCTGATCTTCGAGTTCGGCTTTGGCGGGGTCTGGCGCTACCTTTCTTAGCCAATCAGAGGGTTTAACAGGTGCACCTTCGGGCAACCGGATTTTGGGGTCAGCCGCATTTTGCAAAACGGTGCCTAAGTAGACCTCGCGATCGAGCCCCAAGGTTTCTGCACTTCTTTGCGCCGCCGCCAGCAAATTAATCTCCGAAGAGTGAACGCCATTATTGATTGAACTCAAGCCGCCAAACGGACCCACCGCAAACTCTCCGCCTGCTGAATAAGGACCCGACTTAAAGGTAAACACCGCCGGAATCTGAGTCGTATTGTCAATGCCATCAGGCGAACTCTCAAAGTGACCATACGGCACCGCCAACACCGCATTATCAAACGCCCGTTCAAACTTTTGGGGATCGGGAAGCTGCACAAGCTGACCTGTGCTGTCGAGGATGGTCTTACCATTGCCCTGATACTGTGGGTCAAGCGGATTGAACTTCAGACGGGCAAACCCGGCGGCTGAGTTGGGAGCCAGCGCGATTAATAAAGGAACACCGAGATCCCCGTTAGGAACTCCTTTGAGGCGATCGCCTTTAGGTGAAAGCGCCACATGGCACACGGCACAGGTCAAGTCTCCGCTCAGTTTAAGTCCGATCGGCAGCACTCCCCCGCGAGGCACATCTAGCCCAGTGCTGACGGTGGTTCCTTTGGGAAAAGTTTGACTTCCTAGCGTAATAGTCTTCTGAAGCGTAATTTTCAGATTGCTGGTGGGTTGTCCTCCTAATTTGAGAATCGCCACGGTAAATTCTGGCAAAACTTTGGCAATGCCTTGCCCAAAGCCAAACACTTTCTGCAAACCAAAACTATCGCCAATTTTGCGATCGAGAAAGATTTTCTCTCCTCTATCGATGAGTTGCTGAGTAATTTTTACTGCCCCAATTCGAGCATAAGACGTTGAACTGTTGGGGTTCAGACCTTTTTTGCTAACCAGACTCGCAGCTTCTTGAGCCGTCAACGATCGCCCAAA
Organism: Phormidesmis sp.; assembly: GCA_043772715.1. GTDB lineage: Bacteria > Cyanobacteriota > Cyanobacteriia > Leptolyngbyales > Leptolyngbyaceae > Phormidesmis_A. The sequence continues at coordinate 5,805 of JAYVFW010000242.1, forward strand.
ATAATCATAGGAACCGATTGGCTGAATTGGGGCAGGGGCAAGCAACGGTGAAGTGGCGATCGAGGCACTTGGCTTCATCAAAAGGTTAGATAACAGAAGCGCCAAAAAGCTGACCAAAAGGCTAAGAAAAAACAGAAAAATTGTACGACGATGACGCATAAGTTTCTCCTGCTCAAATTTGATTCAACTGCTCGCAAAAGCTAGACCTGTCGTTGATTCCAACAGTGCCTAATTCAATGAATGGCTGATTGAATGCTTTTGCGTCTGTGAATTTTATTTTTAAGATTTGTAAAACTTACTTCGAGCGAGTTCTGAGTAGATGAATGCTGCGATCGCTCACCCTGTAGAAATGTTGCGGACTCTCTACAAGTCCTTTAAAGCATTATCGAAATCATTACCAGACAGAGAGCTACAACTATTTCGCAGTTCTTCTTTGCCAAATAGCTACACAACATTACTCGGCTTGAGAGTGCTGTAATAACCTTCTTGTTCAATATTCTCTATGTAAATTCGTCTAATGTTTGTAAAGTTTTAATTCTGAAAAATTTTATTGAGAAATAGTCTCAGCTAATCGAATAAATCTTCTCAAGCCAGAAACCAATATTCGTATTCCTTAACAAATACAAGTTATTTGCTTGAGAAGATATTGCTACCTTAATAATAGATGAATAGATGTCTGAAGCTGCTAATTACACACTGAGCCTTCGCTTAAATGAGTTATTTCTTCATAGGGTTCTTTTATGAAACTCACGATCGCCTTCATCACAGCATTTTGTTTCTTCCTGCTACCGATTCCTGCTGTTCTGGCTCAAGAAGCTGATTATCCCTGTTACCTACAAAGTTCAAATCACAGAATTGTAGATCTTTCTAAATTGTGTGGTCAGTCTGTTTCCCCGCCCTTATCTTCAGATGCGGCATTTTTGAGCAGCTTTCAGAAATTGGCAAGCGCATATCCAGCGCCAGTCAGCCAAGCGCTAAATCAGTACATTGGACAAAATCAGGTAAGCGCGATCGCCGCCGCCAAAACCACCTGTCGAGTCATCAAGTTAGGAGGCACTTCTGCCCAAGAAACCCGCAAAAGAGCGCTAATGTCCTACAGTGCTGCTCCTAATGCCCAAGCCAAACAGCAGATCACCGCAAGTTTGGCAGTGACCCACTATTGCCCTGAATTGGGAGGACAGCTTTAAGTACGGCTTCGCCTCCCGCTGCTTTGACTCAAACCTTTATTTCTGGCAATTCAAACAGCCCATCTTTTCCGGGTGCAAAATTTAGAATGTCTACCACTGCATCCAGATTCAGCACGCCGTAAAGGTGAGGAAATTGTTCGCCGTTTTCAATCGTTTCGTATTTAATTTCGGCGTGAACTCTAGCAGCATCAATACACAGCAGCACGAGCGAGGTTTGGGCCCGGTAGAACGAATTTGCTACCCAAACGACTTGTTCGCGTCTAGAACAGTGAATAAAGCCCTCAGATTCTAAGGAATCACAGCGATAAAACCCTTGCTGCTGTGCCTGTTGCCACTGGTCTTTGTGCGTGATGTGGAAAATCAGATTCATGGCGACGATGAGATTTTTCTACTGGTTGTAGCTAATCAACGTCACTCAGTTGCATAAAGGCAGCGTGCAGTTGCGGATTGACTACAGGCAGAGAAAAGGCATGAAACTCAGAAATCGCCGAATTAACGCCTGCCTTGGGGCTGCCCATACCTGCTAATAGGCTGAGTAGTAGTGTGATAGCTGCTGCCTGAAGGAGCCTTTCTAGCATCTCCGACCTCTCGATTTCAGGAACTCGTTGAAGTGCGATCGCTCCTCATAAACACTTCTACCCAAGAAGGATGCACTCAACTCATCTTCTAGATTCCTATATTTGCGAGAAAGGGGCTGTGACTTCTCTCACTTCACCAAGAAATTCATTTAGCATTGCAGCGAATTTCAATCAAAAAACCATCCGGGTCATAGAAGTAAATGCCTCTGCCAGTTGGGCGACTAACCGGACCGTGATCGATGAAAATCTGATTTTGCTGAAGGACTTCAACCGCCTGGTCAAAAAACTGAGGCGCAATATCAAAGGCGAGATGATTGGCACGAGTAAACTGCTGCTTAGGGTCAGCATTAGGCGGAGATAAATCAGGTTCCCAAAACAAATCGAGGATGGTGTCATCGGGCGTTCTAAAATTTGCCACTTTCCCGGCGGCGACTTCTGCCTTCAAGGTTTCGGGCACCTCTGCCCCAGTCAGTTCATAAAGTCCCAAAATCTTGCCATAGAAGTGACGTGACCTTTGCATCTCTTTCACGTTAATTGCAAAGTGATGAACACGGCGCAAACAACCCGACGGTAAAGCCGTAGTAACAGTAGAACTGGAGATCATAAAAGTTTTAACGCTAACTACTTTCTTTTTTAGCGCGAGATGTGGGTAAACTCATCTCTTTCCTAAAATTGCTTTTAGACCTTGCACTAATCGCCCGATGCCGACGATCGCCGTTTCTTTCTGCAAAGCCCCATACGCAACCCTCAAATAACAGCCCGACTCTAAGCCAAACGTCGAGCCTGGTAGCGTTGCCACGCCATGTTCACGAATTAATCGCTCGACCAATTGCATTGAGGTCAAACCAGTATGAACTTTGACTAGAAAATAAAACGCGCCCTTTGCTGGAGGGACGGTACAAAGATCAGGAATGCGATCGAGTTCCTGCCAGACAATCTCCCGCACCTGGGCGATCGCCGCTAATTTATCTCGACAAAATTCTGCCCCAGCTTCTAACGCCCCCAGTGCGGCATACTGCGAAATTACGGGAGGACAAATGACGATCGTGTCCTGAATTTTTCTCACCGATTCTGATAAATGGCTAGGCAAAACCATGTAGCCAATGCGCCAACTGGCAAATCCATAGGCTTTTGAAAGGGTGTAGATCGAAATCGTGTGTTTGCCGCTATCAGGAATCGACCCCGGCGAAAAGTGAGCAGTCCCATAAGTGAAATATTCATAAGCTTCATCGCTGATGTGATAGAGATTGTGCGATCGACAAATCTCATTCACCTCACGCAAAGCCGACTCTGAGTAAACTGCCCCCGTCGGATTGTTGGGTGAAACCGTGACGATCGCACGAGTCTTATCTGTAATCGCTTGACGAATGGCATCGGGCTGAATTTGATAAGTTTCGTCAGTCGGCACCAAAACTGCCCGACCGCTTGCCATCACGATCGCCATCTCGTGATTGAAATAATAAGGCGTTTGCAGAATGATTTCATCGCCCGGATCGGTGATGGCAAGAACGGCATCCATAAACGCCATATTGCTTCCGGCGGTGACGACAATTCGACTGTGGGGATCAAGATTAATTTGGTTTTCGGTGGCAAGTTTGTCAGCGATCGCGCTTTGCAATTCTGTAATTCCCTCGACAGCTTGATAAGCGTGATTGGTGGACTGACTCAAAAATTGAGTAATCTGCGCGATCGCCTGGGGAGGTGGCGAGTAGCCGACGATTCCTTGCCCAAGAGAAATAGTACCGGGACAACTACGTATCAACGCTCCTACTACCGGAATGATCGGTAGCTGAACGGCTTGCATACGAAAAGCATTCATCAGTTTTGCAATTTGAACTCATTTCAACCCTTATCTTAGGGCTGAAATTTGATACAAAAAAAACGGCGCTTAAACTCTAAACCTTAAACAATTAGGAACGGGGATCAAATACTTTAACCAAGAAAACTACTTTACTTTGGATAGATATTTTTGCTTTACAAAAACTTTATACTATTTCACAGTTAAATTGTATCGACTACTACAAATCAACTCAGATACTCATGTCAATTTTTGGACTTGTTTGGGTAGCCTCCTGGTTTGGCTCCTTTTCGTCGCTGACAGAAAAGGTGTTAGAAGCACCTCGATATCTATCGCACGTTTTCTTTAGTCAGCAATCTTTGATCCCTGGCGATTCCTCTAATGAATCTAAATTTGCACCTCAAAATGCCCCATCGTCTTCGCTTGAGAAACTGAGTTCAAGGTTTAGCTTGATCAGCGATCGCCCCAGTCAATCCACATCAACCGTTTGGTTAGGCGCGATCGAAACGCTTTTGTTTACTCCCGTCTCTCAGCCAATGAGCTACTCTCTAGCATTGAGTCATTCTGATGAGTATCCCATTGCTTTAAACGAAACCACGGCTAGTCAGTCTCAGAGGAACCCACTCAATTATTTGCTGGGAGTAGTGCAAAACTTTTTCTGGGCAGTTCCTCCTAGTATTGCGGCAAACAATTTTGCAAATCCGGCTCCTGTGGTGGTCATTCAGTCAAGCGCTGACAACCCGACAAGCCAGACAGATTATTGGAGATGCGCCGCTTGGCAAGAACGCCCCCCATCGCAGTCTGCATTGGGGGGGTTTCAGATCTGGGTGAAGGGATGCTTGGTGGCAGAAGTTACTGATCAATCTATTGCTGACAAAGTTGCAGAGAGTCTAACCCGTTTGTTAGAAAATCCTGATTTGGATGCGTCGCAACTAATTCCTGCTTTTGAGCAAGAAATGCCGATCGTTAAACTCGGCGATCGCGTGGTGTTTAAGTTTGATGATAAGCTTGCAGCGCAGTTCGATCGTCCTGTCGAGCTAGTGGCAATTGATTGGGTCAACAATTTACGGATCGCTTTGGGGCAAGAATCCATTTCAATAACAGATGCTCAAGTGCGAATGCACGGTTTGCAAGATACTGGCAGCAGCATTGGTGGGCTAGCCTCCTGGTATGGCCCTTATTTTCACGGGCGACAAACGGCAACGGGTGAGATCTTTGACCAAAACGAGTTGACAGCAGCTCATCCTTCTCTTCCGTTTGGGACTTTTCTAAAAGTGACCAACTTACTCAACGGCAAAAGCGTCGTCGTGCGAGTCAACGATCGCGGCCCTTATTTCAATAATCGCATTTTAGATCTATCCAATCGAGCGGCTCGCTGTATTGGCAGTGAAGGCAACGGGGTCGTGCCGATCGAAGCTGAAATCATGCTACCGACAGGGGGTCAAGAAGTCGCAAGACTTTAAACAGAGCTGTCAAACGGCAGAATAATGTGGCGAGTAGAGTCGATCGTCAGCCAACCCTCTTCGCGCAACTGTCCGAGTAATCGGGTGATCGTGACGCGAGTCGTGCCGATCGCATTTGCCAAATGCTGATGAGTCAACCGCACGTTGAGCCGCATTCCTGTTTTCACGGGTTGCCCAACTTCGTGCTGAAGCAAGATCAGTAATTGTCTAAGCCGATCTTCTACCCGGCGGCATCCTGCCAATGCTAGAAAGGCTTCTGACTGCTGTAACCGGCGGCTCAAATGCCGAAAAATCTCTTGAGATAATAGCGGAGATTGCTCGATGTCGGTCATGCTAACCCTCATTAAATCAACGTCAGTCAAGGCGATCGCTTGATAGGGATTGATATAAGTTAGAGGCAAGCCAAACGGCATAGAGCCACTCACCAAACCCAGCAGTGCCTCATCTCCGGTAGGATAAAGCGTACTGAGCAAAACGACTCCCCGGCAAACTACCCAAATCTCGTGGGCAACCATTTGAATTTGCTGACCACTGCGATAAGGATGCAAAGTGCGTCCTTGATAGCGCTGCTCTAAAATTTGGCGCAAATCAGAGGGATGGGAAGCTTCTGAAGCAAAAGATTGGATCATGGGAAATCATGATGGTGTAGCGAATCCTCGAACTCACTCTAAAGCCTGAACCTCAAGGGAAGGTAATTTGCAGGTTGGGATACGGTTAAGCTTTGGGTGAAACTTTTGAGGTTTGAGTTGAGTTAGGTCATGCAATCAAAACGTTTCTTCGTCTTGTAGACCCCTCAACCTCGCTACAATGACTAATAAGCAAATGAGGGCAGACTTGCAGGTGACTCACGATAGAGCAACTTCCAACAGCGACGGACAGCCCGATCAGAAGGCAATTTCTTCTAGCTACTACACGTTGCTAGGGCTGCATCCTTCAGCATCGATGCAGGATATTCGGCAGGCTTATCGCGAGTTGAGCAAGCTTTATCACCCAGATATCACGCAGTTGCCAGCCGCGATCGCGACTCAAAAGTTTCAGCAACTCAATGAGGCTTATGCAACGTTAAGCAACGTCGATCGTAAAACTGCTTACGATCTAAAAATTGGATATTCTCGTGTCACAGTAATTCAGACGCTACCGAGCCTCAATCGTCCCCAGTCTAAATATTCCAACTCTTCGGCATACATTGATGCCACCGACCGTCCGCTCTCACCAGGCGAGATGTTTGCCCTATTTATTTTGGGGCTGACTTTTTTAGCGTGTTTGCTATTGGCAATCACGATCGGCTTTACTAGAGGTGAAACTGCCTTTCAACCGCTCGCCGCAGACGTACCCATCCTGCAAGAAATCGTGCCTGAGCTGAAACCCTCTTCAGCAGACTCGACGGCGACCGTTACGCCTGTGATTCCGGCTCCATCCGATTCTCTAATTCCACCTAAAGATTAAAGACTGCATGACTTTGCCCTCTGCTAATACGCCTTTATATAATCATCCACTGCCTCAGATCGAGTCATGGCTTGGTCAACACGGATGCCGACAAGATTCAGAAGATGTTCATTGCTGGCTGATTGAGAAATCTGAATGGCGCGCCGAACTCTGCCTAGATGTTGATCAAATTAACATCCGCTACATTCAAGACGACGGACCTGACATTCAGCGATCGTTTAAATATTCTCTCAGCCGCCAAGACCTTGAAGACGCGATTTTTGCCGGACCCTAGCAAGTCAAACGCTAAAGAGTTCTAACTGCTGAATAGCTTGTGGTATCGGGAAGCCATTCTTCGAGTCTTCAATATACTGAAGAACACATTCGGCGATGTACTTGCCAAAATTTACAGGAACAGCATTGCCGATCATCTGCTCCATGCAAGTTTTAGACCCAAACCATTTGAAGCTCTCTGGAAAAGTTTGGATATAGCTTCTTTCTAAAGTTGTCAAAGGTCGAATATTGTCGCTTGGGTCACAGCGATCGCCCTCATGCTTTTTATAACCTTTGGGCAAAGGTCTATTGACACCTCTAATCGTTGGGCTTGGTTCATGCACACTAAAAATACCCCTTCTTGCATAGCTTCTAGGGTGCCTGTAATAATAGTTAAGGTCTAACTTTGTGCCCATGTAATCAGATATTGTCATGGGATTAGTGGACTTACTTCTAATAAAATGTTCGTCTAAAGATCCGTCTTCCGAATGTAAATGTCCAATTAAAATAAATCTTTTTCTAGTTTGAGGAACTCCACAATAGCTAGCGTCTAAAACGGTAGAACTTAATCCATAGCCGCCTGCTCTAAAAAGTGAAATTGCTTCTTGTAAAACACCACTCTTCCTAATTCGTTCTACGTTCTCCATCAGAAACCATTCGGGCTTCACTTCTGAAATGATTCGTGCATAGGAAATCGTTAAATCTGCTCGACCTAGAGTTTCATCTCTCTTCCCAGCGCTTGAAAAATCTTGGCACGGGGGGCCACCGATAACCATATCTGGTTCCCACTTTTTAAGAATCTTTAAATCTTCGAGGTTTGAAAGATCGGTTTGAAAAATAGGGTGAGCGAAGTTCGCTGCATAAATATCACAAGCTTCTTTCCAGTTATCAAAAGC
>JAYVFW010000243.1:0-13395 GCA_043772715.1 Phormidesmis sp.
TACGCATTTTGACCAAAACCTCGGAGGTTTAAGCCACTCTGTCGGTCACGATGCTTGATTCTTGGTTAAAACCTCCGAGGTTTGCGTAAGTCCTATTTATTTCAAATTGCCGACTTTTCTATTCTTTACCTTTGAGTAAAACTTAGGCTTAATCATCCTTAGTCATCAAGATATCTCTCTTGTAAATTAAAGCTAAACTCAATCTAGATTTTTCTTCTCTAGTCCGGCTCATAGCCTTTCTTACAAAGCAATGACTTGATTGTTTCTCTGGCTACATTTTGTCTGCTGACCAAAAGTTAAATGATTCAGGACTATCCACTCTAAATGAATTTCGAGCGTATAGAATGAGCCGTATTGGAAGTAGGGGTATTGAGTCAAGAGATGGACACGCTACAAAAGCAAATTAACGAAATGAATGGCAAGATTGACGGGCTGCACCAAGTCATTGAACAGTTGACGGGCAATCTCTCCCAGGTCGTCACCGAGATCAAGTCGTCTTCTGGCAACGGCAGCAGTTTTTCATCGTTTGGAGGTAGTTCGGGGCGCTATTATCAAAGCACTCGCGGCACTAACCCATCGATGGAACACAAGGATGTTTTAGTCGATAATCACTCCTCTGAGTCTTCTATGCAGGGCGGCGAAAAAGCGCTTTCTCCAGAGATTCAGATTCAGCGACTGACCGCACAATTAACGGCTGCTTACAATCGAATTGCGGCACTAGAAGAACAGCTTTTAGCGCAGCGCGTTCATTAAAAAAAGGGTGAGGGTGAAACCGAGAGATTTGTGTTCCCTATCTCCCTTTTTTTAGGTAATTTTTTGATGTTTGATAGCGATCGACCAGCGATTCGATCGCCGCTAACAATTCTGCCTGAGTCCAATTTTGGGAGAGGTGAGCCGCGATCGCGCAGCCGCCTGCACCCACCCCTTCTTTAACATATCCCTGCTCATAAGACTGCAACTGCGGATGACGAGCGGTCGCAAAACTGAGTTGAGTGGCGATCAAAGGCACCGAGGAAAGTTCTTGGGTCAATCCGATCGTGTCACCCGTCGGGTCTTCGGCAACCCAGCGAGTCGTGCCCACAATCACGTTCTCTAGGTTCCAGGAGAGGGCATGACTTTGAGCGATTGCCTTTGCCAGCGCATAGACGGCTAACATTTGCGTTCCACCTGCTAGCAGAATGCCGCATTTGCGACTCGCGGCGATCGTCATGCCAGCCACCACGATTTGCATCGGGTCACCTACAGCAGCAACCAGCGCAAGGGGATCAGTATTGGGCGGCAGGGTTGCGAGTCCTTGTTGAACGAGATCCCACTTTTGGGCGTGGTTGCAGATTGGGTGACTGCTGTTAACTTTGCCTGCTGCATTGATTCCTAAACCTGTGAGTAGGGCTAAGGCGGTCGTGGTGCCGCCGACCACGCATTCACTCAAAATTAAATAACTATCCGGGACTTGAGCTGCTAGTCTGTCTCCCCAGAGCAGTCCTTGCTCAAACAGATGGTGAGCGATCGTCCGATTCATGGCTTGACCCGTACTCAAACAGTGTGCCGGATGTCCTCCTAAATCGATCGCTGCAACAGCCGGAGCCTGAGGCAATCCTGCATTGAATAGCTGAATGGGGATAGCTTGCGCCTCGACGATCGCGCGAGAAATTAAGACCGGAGAGGCACCCACATCAAGAGGCGGCAGCGGGTAGCGAGGATTGGACTGCACACCATTGATCAAAAATTCAGCATCTGCGATCGCGGTGTATTGACGATCGGTAGGAGTTGCCCCAGCCGCAGAAATTCCAGGAATTAGCCCAGTTTCGGTGAACCCCAACACGCAGGCAAAGAGCGGCGATCGTCCTTGATAGCGCTGAAGCCATTGTTCGGCTTGTTGGGGTTGCGTATAGATGGAAATCATTCCGAGTCTAGTAACACCTGCACCCAATTAGGCGGGCGGGGAATTGGCGTGTTGAGGCGATCGCACAAAAACCACGAAACGATGTGTACTACAAACAAATACACAATATTTTGGACAAAAATCATCCCAACTACGACGGCTTGCACCAGAGGCAATGATGGCTGCATCAACAGTCCGAGTTTGAGAAACACCCACTCTAAGAAGTTTGTGATCTGATTAGTGCCATAGAGCCAGAGGTCATCGCCTGACAAAACAGACAGCAGCCCGATGCGAAAGAAGGTGCCAAGCACGCCTAATAGCGCTGCTATCGCGATCGAAGTTGCCCAATTGGCGCGACGATACCACAGCGTTCCTAACAACACGCCCATCAGCCCAAATGGCATCACATATTGAATGCTGCGAACTGGTCCAATCAGCACTGACAGCAGCAAGCCCGAAACCAAAGCCGCCATCCAAGCGGCTCGATTGCCCCAACGCAAATAAACGAGGGCGATCGGCACCGGAAAGAAAACCTGCAAAATCGGTCCCATCGGGAAATAGGAGTTGACGAGCCAGATTAAACTCGCAGCACTAGCCAGAAATGCGGTTTCGACAAGCACGATCGGGCTTCCGGGGTCAACCTTTCTGACATAAGGGCGACGAGCCTCAGATTTTTGAGTGTCCGTCACGACATCTTCGATCCAGTCGTCGTCTGCCTGAGAAGCTTCTGAGCCAGGTTGAGGCAGAGGATTCAATTTTGGGGCTTCGTCACTTTGAGAATCACTCATGCAAATTTGGCAAAGCGGACAAATCTACTCTAGTGCAAAACTTATAGACTGCAACGAGCAACCGCGCCAAGCTTTTACGCCCAAACATCGCCCAGAGATTAATGGCTAAACAGACACTCCCTAACGTCAGCAAAATAAACGTCGGAGCCATCACCACGCCAACCAGGAACCAGGTGAGCACGTGCAGCACCATTAATCCGGCAAAGAAAGCGGCGATCGAGACCGCAACCCAAATTCGAGCAGTAGTTTTGCGTTGCCCAGCCAAAATCAGGGTTCGCAGCGTTGCTAACAGATTTGCAGGCACCAAAAAAGCGCAAATTTCGATGCAGTAATTCCGAGAAAACTCAAACAGGGTTGTGAAATCGAACATATCAACATTTCGCCGAACAATGTTAAGCGTAAGTTACGACAAACTGAGCAATCTTCTTTCAAGTTACAACAAACAATTACAGTCCTGTCATAAAAAATTCTTTAACTCTGAGTCATCTCTAGTCCTTCAGCAACGTTTTACCGCGACTATAAATTTCTTGGGCATAATCTGTCCAGGTGCCTTGCCCCCAATAGCGGAAACAACTCGTTTGCAGCAGCAAGTTATGGAGCAGCGCTTGACGATAATGATCAGAGTCAGTGACTTCAGACTGATCAAACGTCTGGTGAAATAAGGCGCTGAGTTCGTTCATCGGCGTTAAAACCGCTTCATAGCCCGCCACCCAACTAAGATGATTAGTCCAAGACGCGCCATCCATGTGAAAGTTGGGATGCGTCTGAGTCAGGTGAGCGATCGCTTGCTCGACTGCTTGGGGCGTTGCCTGCTGAGGATCGACTTCTTGCCAAATCAAGTGCTGTCCGATCGCCTGACAAGTGGGAAAATCGTCTTCTCGACATCCAGCGGCGGCAATTAGCTCTAAATACTCCGTGCCGTTTACCCCGGCTACTGTGGGATCGTTTGCAGCTTCATGCCAAGCTCGTTTAAACGCTCCTGGAAACTCATTCATCATTACGCCGCCGTTTTCGCCATCACCGATTTGAGTCACGATCGCCGGAATGCTTACTCCTGATATCGTTTGTTTTGAAAGCGTTTTAGCTTCATAGTAGGGCTGCATTTGGGCAACCAGCTTAGTATCTGAACCCTGAGTTTTAATCAAAACCGGAATGCTAACTGTCTCACCTTGGGAGTTGTGAGACACTAACCGATGAGGTAAATGCTTAAACTCTAAAGAGTGTCCTGTCAGGGCTTCAACCGAGTGTTCTTGCACGAGCAGCCAGCGATAGCCGCACTCTCTAAGCGCATGAATAAAGGTGTAGAGCGTATCGGGATGATTGGGCAAGTGCATCTCTGGCGGTGAGAACCCTTTAACCCGCGCCAGCGCTTCCCAGCCAAAGATCGCGGCAAAATGGTGCTGCCACGCCTGAATGTGCAATTTGAGATCGGCGATCGGGGTCGAAGGCACAACGGCATGACTCCACATCGTCCCTAGCCACTCGATGTAAGGCTGGTAGGTGGCATCGCAGGTGATGCGCTTCAGGTTATCTAAAACATCGCCGCGACCCATTTGCCGCAGCCCCCAAAGCAGATTGCCCGAATAGTCGAGCATGACCCGCGGATTGCAGCCTTGAGACACCAACTCAGGAATAAAGTCACCCATGCGCGAATAGCACCAGGCAAACGGAGCCGCATTATGATTATCGCCATCGTAGGGATGCTCAAACATCTGCTGCAAATTGCTAATCAGTGACCCATCTGCCCCCGCTGGGATGGTTGGCTGGTGCATATGTAGCGCGATCGAGAAAGTCGCCGAAAGGGATTCTAATCGCAGATTGGTTTTAGGCAAAAACACAGGTCGATCGGGCTGAAGCGCAGCTTTCACTTCTGTCTCGTGACCGCAAATATTCGGTAAGCCATTGATTAATTCGGGCAATGCAGACATAAGCGTTTTAAATGAAGGAAAGGTCACCTGAGACTTAGAGCCTTTCTCAATAGTCACATTCAAAAACTTAAAACTTAAAACTTAAAACTTAAAACTTATCAAAAACAGTTTCTCAGAGAACTGAAACCGTCTTCCCAGCAGGGTTCGGGAAACAGGCGTAATAAATGGCGATTTAAGTCTTGCTCTAAGTCAATCAAATCGCCTCGATCGAAGAACTCATCCAGCGCCACCAGATCGCGATCTCGTAAAGGAGACAACGGCGCTGCATGATCAATGCAAGCAGGAGTGGAATTGCGGCGGATCGCTGCCTCAGCGTGTCGCCAGGGATTGACTAGCACTTCTTCAACCCGAAGCTGACTCCGGTGGGCAGATAGCGTTTGATGAGCTTCTAAAACCTGTGTTTGACCCATGCTAGAGGAGACATCTGCTAACTCGACGATCAGGGTCACATTGCCGTCATAGGATAAAGCGTTAAGCATCAGATGCACCTCATAGAAATCACCTCAAGGACTGTAAAACGTGTCACTAGTATAAAGTTTGACACATCCTTGGCTAGAGAATTTAGTCAAGGAGCCTTTTTGTTTATTCTACCGAGGCAAATAGTAGATTGTTCAGGGCGGCTATAAACTCTGTCGGTTGAAAGAGAATCAGACTAAAGTAAAAGTAGATTTGGGGTCAACTCCAAATCTTTAATCATTAAGCAGTGATCATGGCAAGTGACGAACCGATTAAGCTTGACCAATTCCTTAAAATGAAGGGAATTGTGGAAAGTGGAGGACAAGCAAAAATGCTCATTCAGGCAGGAGAAGTCAAAGTAAATGGGCAGATCGAGACAAGGCGGGGACGGAAATTGATTAAGGGCGATCGAGTTGTCACAATGGGCGAAACGCTCAAAGTCGATCTGTGAATCTCACAACTAGTTACATTTTGCAACAATTCCTCTAAAATCTAAAAGTCACTACCGTTCTTGATTTTGCCAATGTATTTAACCTGGTTAGACAGCAATTCCTGGCTGATTGAACTCGCTGGAAAGCGCATTTTGCTTGACCCTTGGCTGGTTGGTAATTTGACCTTCGGCAATCTCACTTGGTTATTCAAAGGCTACCGTCATCAAGAACGAGCGATCCCTGAGGCTTTAGACTTGATTTTGCTATCGCAGGGTTTAGAAGATCACACCCACCCAGAGACTTTGAAGCGATTAGATAAAGCGATTGCGATCGTAGGTTCGCCAAGTGCCGCAAACGTCGCGCAACAGTTGGGGTTTTCTCAAGTGACTGCGCTGAAGCACGGTGAAATATTCACGTTAGATCACCTGACGATTCAAGCAATGCCGGGTTCTCCATTAGGTCCGCTGGTGCAAGAAAACGGCTATCTGCTCAAAGATTTGGTGAGCGGAGTTAAGCTCTATTATGAGCCGCACGGGTTTCACGCTCCGACTCTTAAAGAAAACGCTCCGATCGAGGTGGTGGTCACCCCGTTGATCGATCTGAGACTCCCCGTCCTTGGCTCGATTATCAAAGGCACCGAAAGCGCGTTAAAACTGGCGCAAGACGTTCGACCCCAAGTGATGCTTCCTACGGCAGCGGGTGGCGATATTATGGTTGAAGGCTGGTTGCTCTCAATGCTGACCGAGATCGGAAGCCCCGACGAGTTTCGCACTAAGTTGGCTGAAAACAATCTCGATGTTAAAGTGTTAGAACCCAAACCCGGCGATCGCGTTGAAATTTCTCTGCGACCTACGGCGATCGTTCCTTAAATAAACTATGTCTGAACCTAAACTGTCACCCCAAGACCTTGCCACCCAACTCGTTCAGCTTGATGGCTGGGCGATCGCAGACGACAAACTGCACAAACAGTTTAAGTTTCCGTCGTTTGTGGAGGCGTTTGGGTTTATGTCGAGTCTAGCTCTGGTGTCGGAAGCGATCGGGCACCACCCTGAATGGTTCAATGTCTATAACCGAGTGACGATCGAACTCACGACTCATGATTCTGGTGGCATCACGCTCAAAGATATCGAGTGGGCACGCAAAGCGAACGAGTTAGCTTAGTCCTTACTGTTGGGCTGCTTGCCTCACGTCTTCAACAGACATCTCTAACAGTTCAGCCACTTCTTCTAGACTCAACCCCTTAGCAACTAAGCGAGAAACCATCTTTAGCTTGGCGTTGCGCTCTCCGCGTTGTTCTCCGCGTTGTTCTCCGCGTTGTTCTCCGATTTGTTCTCCTTCAGCTTTCGCGTCTTGGTAAACCCTAGTCTCTTCTAACCTTAGTCCTAGCATTGCTTCAACCTCAGCACGGGTTAATTTTGAGAACTTGTAAACGGCGATCGTTGTAATTACGTCTATTATCTCGCTTTTGGCAAGAGAAGCGGTTTGTTCTTGCTGAACCCGCGCAATTAACTGTTTGGCTTGATCTGCCATATGCGCCTCAGAAGCAAGCGGCAACTGCATTAAGCTGATGCCCAAAGAATGCTGAGAATCTTCTAACTCATTCAGATAAATTCGCTGTACTTGATCGCTTCTCAAAAGCGATCGGTGCATTGTGGTTTTTAATGGTTCTAAGCTGCGGGACGGGAAAATCACGACTCCGCGCCAGTCATCGTAAAGGGATTGATTGCGATAGAGATATGCCAACGATTCTGTAAAAAATCGATGGTAGAGAGATTCATCTTTTTGAAACTGAACTTCTGCAAAAAAGACCGTTTTGGGAACGGCTCCTAAGGGCGGTAGGAAAACACCATCGATCCGAAATGAGGTTTCTTTGACCTCCACAGAGTCAAAACGGTAATTCCGAGACTGCGGAGGCGGATTGTTGACTAGCTCAAATAGCAGACCAGGAAACCGTTTAAAGACCTGATAGTAGATCGTGTCTCTTTTCACAATGTCAGGGTTCGGTGACTATTTGCCAGCAATTCGTAGCGATCGAGCATTTTTTCAGCCACTCGCTCCCAGGTAAAAAGTTCCATTGCTCGTTGCCGTCCGGCTTTGCCCATCGTTTCTCGCAGATCATGATCTGCGAGTAGGCAGACAATAGCATCGGCGATCGCTTGCACGTCTTCTTTATCAACCAAAAATCCGGTTTTGCCATCTTGAACCGTTTCGACGACCGCCCCCGATCGCGTTGCCACGACCGGAACGCCCGCCGCCATCGCTTCAACTGGAGGAATGCCATATCCCTCATCCCAAATTGACGGAAACACAAAAATATCGGCATCATAAAAGCGATCGACGAGTTCAGCCCGCGGCACGGCTCCCGGAAAGGACACTTTGTCGATCGTGGCAGGCGTGAGTTTGCGTCTCAGTTGCGCCATATAATCTTCAGCATAAAGAGGCTTGAGACGATTGATCAGCGCCGTGTCGTTCATCGGAAAGGTTTCTTCCATGCTGCCAGACCACTGCCAACCTACGATATCAAGCTGCACAAAGGGATAGCGCTTTACCACGAGATCAAAAGCTTCTAGAAGCGTATGGATGCCCTTTTCGGGAGACACTCTGCCTGCAAACATGATCTGCTTGATGGGTCGGTTTCGGGCGGCAAGATAGTTTTTTTTGCGGTTAAATTCTTCTGCGTGAATGCCGTTGTACATCGTCTCGCAGCGATCGGCAATTTGAGGAAAGTCTCTGCGCGTTTTCTCGGTGATGTAATCGCTCACAGTCGTCACCAAGTCAACGTGCTGAAGCCTTGCTGCCAGCATTTCTAAATTTGCTTGAGGAAACCACTCGGCGTGTAGGTGCAAAACCAGTTTGGCTTTAGGATTGAGCGCCCGAATCAAGGGAAGAAATTGAGAACTGTGCTGAACATGGATAATGTCACAGTGCTGTTGAGCCAAATCTTTTGCCACGACGCGGCTATAGAACGGGTAATGCCAACGGGCAGCCGACGGAGACGGTTTCGTGCCTCGATTCAAAATCTTTAGAAGCGAGGTGTGTTTGATCAGCTTAAGGAAGATTTTGAGTAAGAGATGATCTATCTTTGGCGAGGGTAAAAAACGATAGTGAACGCCCTTTTTAATATAGTCTGTTGCAATATCAGGATGAGTTTGAGGATCGACGGTCTGCTTTCTGCCATATACCATCACTTCGCAGGAGCGAGCCAGTGAGTTAGCCACTCCATAAGTACAGGCTCCAACCGACGTTTGAATGGGTGGCAAGATGTAATCGATCGGTTGGTTGACGAAAGCAATTCTCATCGTGCAGCACCTTCAATAACCTATTTTACGAAGCTAGCAACTCTAAAATTTTGTACCCGAGTTATAAACTGCTTATTAATGGAAGGAGCGAACTTGAAGCCTTACGTAATATCTCTGGGTAAGCTTTAGGCTATGTAGAAGCCTATACCTTCACTGCAACCACTAAACTGCCCTTTCAGCAAAATTTGATAGCAAACTGTCCAGATTTTCTGATTTGTTCCTGAATAGCTATCAATTACAGGAAGAAAGGACTTAAGTAGCGTGATCAAGCTGCCATAGTCAGTGCTTCAAAGGTGATCGATAGTTTTATGCAAAGGCGAGGATGGGGAGATGTTGGCACAAGATACCAGATTTTGTTTTGGGTTACCGGGTCACAAAACCACGATCGAGGTTTCTGTAGAAAATCTGCGATCGGTGCTTGGTCAGATCGAGGCAGAACTATATCGCAGCGAGGTTTATCGTCGCGCGATCAATAATTCACAGCAATCTTCAACCGAGGGAACGCCGAGCGCTCAATTCTTAATGAAAGCGATCGGAAGAGAAGCGATTCGCTTAACGTTACGGCATTTTGTGCAGCAGAGTGACCCAGAAATTGAAGCCAAGGGAATGAGAGAACTCGAAGAGGCAGATCTTGATGAGTTTCCGGTGGCGGCTTTCTCGCGGGCGCTGGGTTCCCACTCATCTAACGAGGCATTTCCAAAAAAATCGGTGGTCAAGCCTTTTCAAGACCGTTTTCAGAAACCACCTCTAGACAAGCAGCCAGTTGGCGAGATTGCAAAACAGCCGCTTTCAGGAACCATTCAGAAAACAAATAAAAAGACTTCAGCCGCCCATTTAGCAGAACAAGTCGCTCAAGAACGAGCCGACCATTTGCGACGATTGGGTGAGCAAATTCAACGGGCGCGGCTGGCCCGATCGATGTCTCTGTTAGAACTGCACAGCAAAACTCTGGTGCCGATGCATCAAATTCAAGCCTTAGAAGCCGGACATGGCGCTCACCTCCCAGAAGACATTTATCTGCGTGGATTTATTCAACGTATTGGCAACGCTTTGGGAATGGACAGCCCCAGCTTATTAGCATCACTGCCAACGCCCGACCCTGAAAAAGCAATTTTGCCTACCTGGTATCACCCACCCACCAAGGCGACCGGAATTAGAGGACTAGCAGTTCAGCCTGTGCATTTGTATGTAGGCTATGCCGCGTTAATGGCGGGCGGGCTTTTCTGGCTGTCCCGACAAGCCACTCCGCCCGCAAACCCCGGTGCGATCGATCTTGACTCTTCTCAAGTCAACCCGTCACCCAAAACCCAGTCTCACCACTCAGAGTCATCGGGAGCAAAAGTCAGCATCGCCCCGCCCGAAACCGTTGGCTTCTAGCCGCCCGTGTATTGGACTCGATAAATCCGATTGTTGGCTTCTTCGGTGACGAGCAAACTGCCGTCAGGGAGGGTCAACAATCCGACGGGTCTGCCCCAAGTGGTAGGCACCGCTGGATCGAGGAGAAATCCGGTCAGGAAGTCTTCGTAATAACCCTGCGATCGTCCCTCAGCGTCAAAAGGGACGAAGACAATCTTGTAGCCCGTGCCCTGACTGCGGTTCCAGGAGCCTCTAAACGCGACAAAAGCACCGTTGCGATACTTTTCTGGGAAGGTGTTGCCGTTATAAAATTTCAGCCCTAATGCGGCAGAATGCGCTTCAAACAATACGTCTGGTGTGCGAGTTTTGGCGACTAGATCGGGGCGCAGACTTTTGCCATTTTGGGTGAGGCGAGGGTCAAGGCGATCGCGGCTCAAATAGGCATAGGGCCAGCCATAAAACTCACCTGCTTGGAGTCGCGTCAGATAGTCTGGCACTAAGTTATCGCCTAACCCATCTCGCTCGTTGACGGTGGTGTAAAGTTCACCTGTGCGAGGATGAAAGTCAAGCCCGACTGGGTTGCGAACCCCAGAGGCAAAGGTTTGACGATCGGAGCCATCTAAGTTCATCACTTGCACCGAAGCGCGAGGCGACGGTTCTTCGCTGACGTTGGTGCCAGACCCGATCGAGACATAAAGCTTTTGCCCATCAGGTGCGGTGACGACGTTGCGCGTCCAGTGATTGTTATAGCCTTCTGCTGGAAGTTGGGCGATCGGCTGACCGGTGCCTGTAATTTGCCCTTGCCCCTTTTGGTATGGGAATCGCAGCACCGCATCGGTGTTGCCTAGAAAAAAAGCATCGCCTGCAAACGCCATGCCGAACGGCTGATTGAGTCCGTTATTGGGGTTGGCGAAGGTTTCTTTGACATCGGCAACGCCATCGCCGTTTGTGTCGCGCAATCGTCGAATTCGATTTTGGCCCGTCTCGGTGACTAGCACATCTCCGTCAGGGGTCAACGCCAACCAGCGAGGGCGATCTAACCCTTCTGCAAAAACGTTGACGATAAAACCCGCTGGCACTCGCAGCACGGGATCTTGAGGAATCGGCACCACGTTAGGAGACTTAGAAGCGCTCTCACTGGCGTAGGGCTGCGGCAGTTGATCGATCGCAATCTTAATCGGTTGGGGTGAAAGTGCTTCGGTTTTGATCACCTGATCAGGGAGAGACGTTGATGGCTGCGGAGAACTGGATGGTGAAGGGGTCGTTTGTCCACGGATTGCAGAGTCACAAGCGCTGAGAGTGACCAATAAAGGCAACAGCAGCAAAGGTAAATAGCGCATCAGAGTTTTTGTGAAGACTTTTCAAGGCATGATGTTGACTCAACCTTAAGTTAGTGAACTGAGTGCGATCGCGCACCTCTCCCAAGTCATAATCCGTCACTTGATTCATGTCACGCCAAATTATTTTAGTCACTGGGCCAGCTCGATCGGGCAAAAGCGAATGGGCAGAAAATTTAGCCACTCTGTCCGGTAAATCGGTCGTTTATGTCGCGACCGCCCAAACAAATCCCAATGATCTAGAGTGGCAAGCCCGAATTGAAAAGCATTGTCTTCGTCGCCCGTCGGATTGGACAACGCTACACGTGCCGATCGCGCTTTCTGCAACTTTAGATGCGGCAACGGCTACTGATTGTTTGCTGATCGATTCGCTCGGAACCTGGTTAGCAAATCTATTAGAGCAAGAGGAGACAACCTGGCAAGAAACCCTGCAAGTCTTGCTGCACAGTCTTAGACAAGCTTCGTCAGATGTGATTTTAGTGGCAGAAGAAGCGGGGTGGGGTGTGGTGCCCGCCTATCCGATCGGGCGAACTTTCCGCGATCGTTTAGGAATGCTCGTGCGGCAAATTGGGGCGATCGCCAATCCAGTCTATCTGGTGACAGGCGGACACGTCCTGAATTTGAGCCAGCTAGGAACACCTCTAACGATCGCCCATCGGATCTAAAGGTGTTCTCAAACCTTTGCTGCCAAACCCTTTGCAATTCGACGCGGCACTTCATAAGTCCAAAAGTCAGAGGCGAGTTGGGTGTTTGGGAAGATAGAACGGGCTTCTTCTAGTAAGTCTCTTAGCTCGATCGAGTTTCCGGGTGCATAGCGAGGGCTGAAGTGCGTCATGATCAATTGCTTAACGTGCGCTCCTAGTGCCACTTGCGCCGCCATCGTCGAAGTTGAGTGCAGTCGCTGATAAGCTAACTCAGCATCCTGATGAGCAAAGGTGGCTTCGTGAATCAGCACATCGGCATCGTGTGCCAACTCAACCGCATTCTCGCAATAGACGGTATCGGTGCAGTAAACGACTTTTCGACCCACTTCTGTCTGACCGCACAACTCTGCACCATCGATCGCGCGTCCGTCAGGCAGAACGACCCGTTCCCCTCGCTTCAACTTTCCATAAAGCGGCCCTGATGGAATCTCCAAGGCTTTGGCTTTCTCGACATCAAAATGCCCCGGACGGTCTTTTTCAGTGATGCGATAGCCGAAAGCTGGAACTCGATGCTTGAGCGGGGCACAGCTAACCGAAAACTCTTCATCTTCAAACACCAAGCCCGGTTTGACGGTATGCACCTTGACTGGGTAAGAGAAGTGAGTTTGAGAATAGCGTCTGCACGCCTTCAAATATTCATCTAAATCAGGCGGACCGTAGATATCAATCCGCTCTGGGTTTCCAGCTAGCCCGCAGCTTGCCAGCAGCCCCATCAAGCCGAATGTGTGGTCACCGTGCATATGCGTGACAAAAATACGGCGAATCTGGCTCACCCGCAAATCACTTCGCAGCAGTTGGTGTTGAGTGCCCTCGCCACAGTCAAACAGCCAAACTTCTGCCCGCTGGGGTAAGCGTAGGGCAATTCCAGAGACATTGCGCGATCGTGTGGGAACGCCAGAGCTAGTGCCTAAAAACGTAATCTGCAAGGCTCGATTAACCTAATTTTGGTCGGTATGTGACCTCATGGTACTTCTTCTCTCGATCGTTGCGGGGCAGCAAAGGGAACTTAGAACCAAAACTCAGGTCAATCACCTTTGTAGTGAGAATGATTAACAATTTTTCTAGTTTAAGCACTTCCCTTTATAAATTATTATGACGCTATATGTAGCGCGGAGTAGCCAAAACTACCGACTTTCTCACTCTAACTACGGAATTTTTGGCGAAAGTGTTCAAATTGGTTAAGAAACCTTAATAGCGCGACCCCCAGAAAATTC
>JAYVFW010000244.1:0-4390 GCA_043772715.1 Phormidesmis sp.
GCATCGCTGCAAGTCTATCTAGATGTGCGATCGCAGTTGCAATTATCCCAAGGGTGGCACCTCAAATGACCTGGAACATGGAACGGATCACCCTCATACCTCCACTTACGGATCTCAAACATGGAACGGATGATCCTTACACCGCTTTTTAAGACCTTAAACATGGAACGGATCAACTGCACCCCCCTCGCGAGGATCTCAAACATGAAACGGATGATCCTTACGACACTTCTTGCGGATCTTAAACATAGAGCGGATGATATGGAACTTGAACGGGAGGATGTTCCAATAGAAAAGGAGCATCAGGGCGATGCTCCTTGAATAAAGTGGGTTAAAAAGAACCGAGGTGGACTAGCCTTTCTTCTCAGGAGGCTTCGACTTTGACTTGCGGAAGTGTTGGCGCATCTCATCCACGATCGGCTCTAATCCATTCGTGCTGACACCACTGGTCTTGGCGTAGTTATAAACCGTCAGTGCCGCAGTATATGCCTCGCTGCCGACTAGCATACAGGTGTCGTCTACCATGTCTTGCAACTGAGTCAGGCTCATTAGCAAGCCGTTGAGATCGCCAAACAGTTCGAGGTCTTTACGCATCTCTTCTACGTCAAAGGAACGGGGCAGAAAATTGGGGTTGCGAGTGGCGACTTCAAGGGCATTAGTCACGAAAGAACGAGTTTTGCTGCCCATCTTGGCTAAGGCGGCGCGATCAGTGGAGACAAGATCAATGAGAAAGGGAAGGCGTTGGTGAATGGTGCTGATGGCGGCTGTGAT
This sequence comes from Phormidesmis sp., assembly GCA_043772715.1. Lineage (GTDB taxonomy): Bacteria > Cyanobacteriota > Cyanobacteriia > Leptolyngbyales > Leptolyngbyaceae > Phormidesmis_A. Next base: position 772 of record JAYVFW010000244.1, read on the forward strand.
TGCTTCCCGATCGTTTTGAGAAAGAGTGGCACTGATTGGAGTCATGGGATGAGTCTCAGGAGTTGCGTATAAGAGATACTTCAAATGTGATATAGAATACTTCAATACGCAAAGGGGTATGACCCCTCATAGGTGACTTCTGAACGGTTAGTCTACTTCCATTGTTGACACACGTCGCGCATGGCATCGACCATGCCTCGGATGGCTGCGGTGCCGCCGAGATGGAGGATGGCAGGATACAGCGTAGCGAGGTCTTGCATGAGAGCGGCGCGATCGCAGTGGGCGAGGAGGTGGAGGGTAGATTGCCAGTCGGGGTGCGAGAGGGTGACGAGGGAAAGCCGAGGAAGATAGGCTCGGTAGGCACTGGCGCGGCTGGGTTTGTGAATGATGGTGTGGATAGCAGCGAAGGCTATAGGCACCAACGCTTCAGGTAATTCTTCGGCTAAGGCATTCAACACTGGTATACGACTGGACTCATCCTGAATCGCTCGCACTGCCTTCAACGCCTCTGCAAAGTTAGCACTGTCAATTTGGGCTAGGTCACTCAATATCTGGGTACGATCGTCTTCCTCCTGAACTAAACACGCTGCCTCCAACGCCTCTCCAAAATAAGCATTGTCAATTTGCGCTAGAGTACGCAGTACCTCTGCACGCCAGTACTCATCTTGAATTTTTCGGGCTGCCTCCAACGCCTCTCCAAAATAAGCATTGTCAATTTGCGCTAGGTCACTCAACACCCTTGCACGATAGATCTTTTGAATCGTTCGCACAGCTTCTATCAACTCAGCAAAGTCAGTATTGTCAATTTGGACTAAAGCACTCAATACCTTTGCACGCTTGGACTCATTCTGAATTGCTAGTGCTGCCTCTAACAACTGGGCAAAGTCAGCATTGTCAACTTGAGCTAGGGCACTCAATGCCCCTGCACGATCGTCCTCACCCTGAATTGCTAGTGCAGCTTCTAACAACTGGGCAAAGTCAGCATCGTCAATTCGGACTAAAGCACTCAATACCTTTGCACGCTTGGACTCATTCTGAATTGCTAGTGCAGCTCCTAACAACTGGGCAAAGTCAGCATCGTCAATTCGGACTAAAGCACTCAATACCTCTGCACGTTTGGATTCATCCTGAATTGCTACTGCTGCCTCTAACGCCTCTTCAAAATAAGCGTTGTCAATTTGAGCAAGGTCACTCAATGCCCTTGCACGACCGTTCGCATCTTGAATTTTTCGGGCTGCTTCCAACGCCTCTCCAAAATAAGCGTTGTCAATTTGAGCCAGAGCATTGAGTGCCCTTGCCCACTTGGATTCATCTTGAATTTTTCGTACTGCTTCCAACGCTTCAGCCCAACAAGCATTGTCAATTTGCTCTAAGGCACTCAACGCCATTATACGACCGCTCACATTCTGAATTTCTCGCGCTGCTTCCAACGCCTCTCCAAAATAAGCGTTGTCAGTTTGGGCTAAGGCACTCAATGCCCCTGCACGTTTAGATTTATCCTGAATTTTTCGGGCTGCTTCCAACGCTTCGGCACAATAAGCTTTGTCAATTTGAGCAAGGTCACTTAACGCCCTTGCACGCCCGGACACATCCTCAATTTTTCGGGCTGCTTCCAACGCCTCTGTAAAATAAGTACTGTCAATTTGGGCTAGGGCACTCAATGCCCCTGCACGACCCCTTGTATTCTGAATTTTTCGGGCTGCCTCCAATGCCTCTCCAAAATAAGTATTGTCAATTTGAGCTAAGGTACTCAAAGTCTCTGCACGCCAGAACTCATCCTCGATTTCTTGCGCTGCCTCCAATGCCTCTGCAAAATAAGTACTGTCAATTTGGGCTAAGGCACTCAAAGTCTCTGCACGCCAGGACACATCCTCAATTTCTCGTGCTACCTCCGACAATTGGGCAAAGTCAGCATTGTCAGTTTGGGCTAGGGCAATCAATACCTGTGCCCGATCATCTTCGTCCTGAATTTCTTGTGCTGCCTCCAACGCCTCTCCAAAATAAGTACTGTCAATTTGAGCTAGGGCACTTAATGCCTTTGCAAGACTGTCCTTACTCTGAATGGATCGCGCTTTCACCATCGCTAACCTAAAAATCGAATCAGGCAAATGCGGCGCAAGCTTTTCAATCGCCTCAGCAATCTTCTTCTCATCCTGCATTTGCTCCACATACGCCCAAGCCTGCTCAGGTGTCCAATATCCTCGCTGCACAAACGTTGTCATCATCCCAATCGGCAAATTCGCCACCAAACTATTCAGCGTCGCCGTGATCAACGCATACCGACACTGCAAGACGATCGATCGCGCCTGATCTACCTCATAATGCTCCTCCGCACACTTCCAGCCCCGTCCTACATCTTGCACAAAAATTGCGGGCTGCCAAAGGCGATCGCACGCCTCAAACCAGGCATTCCGCCCCTGCTCATCGCTCATCGCCATCAGCGCGTGAATCTCATCCGATCGCCCCGCCTTCTCTAAATGCCACGTCAAATGCCGATGAATATAACCATCATTGGGCAACCGATCCCAACGCTGATGGCTTACCTGCGATCGATACCGCTCTACCAACTGCCGATGCGCCTCTGCCACCCGCTCAAACCCCAACCCCGGCAACTCCGTCGCCTCTGACGACCTCACCAGCAAACCCTGCGCCGCATCGTGCATCAAGTCATGCAGCCGATAGGTCGAGCGACCCTTCAGCGTCGTCACCCCCACTGTCAACAACGCCCGCCCCTTCAAATACCGCAAAATTCGCCCCGCCTCATCCTCGCTCACCTGCCACAGCGTCGCCGCCATTCGAGCCTCAATACTCACATCCTCCGGCAACACCCCTAACCAGGCAAACTGCCCCAACGCCACCCGACTCAACCGCCGCAAACTGAGATTAAAACACGCCTGCAAACTATATTTGCGCCGCTGCTGATCCGTCGAATAGTTCTCCGCTTCTAGGCGATCGAGCCGTTCCAGCTTTGCCGATTCCTGTTCAAACTCCCGCCGCAACTCCAGCCAAGTGTCTCCCTCTCCGACCAACACCGCCGCCAACTCCAGCGCCAACGGCAAATAGCCCAGACTTCGCGCCAGCGCCACTGCATCCCCCTGATCGTGCGATCGCCACTTCTTGCCCAGGCAATTCTGCATCAGCGCTAACGCCTCACCCTCTGACATCACATTCAAAATGTGCTGCGCCGCTCCTGAAATTACCACCTCTCGCGTCGTCACCAACACCCGACACCCCGCCCCACCCACCAGAAAATGCACCGCGTCCTCCTCCGACCACGCATCATCCACCACCAGCAGTGCCCGCTTATCGTAGAGCAACGATTGCACATGACTTGATGCCGCTTCCACCGTCGTCGGCTTATAGTCATAATCCTTCAACGCCTGAATCCAACTGCTCACTAACCCCAGCACATCGGGCTGTTGTCCCAACGTCACCCACAGCACACCATCCCCAAACCGCTCCTGCACAACCTTCTCATGTGCCAGCGCCATTGCCAACACCGATTTTCCAATCCCACCCAAACCCGAAATCGCGCTGACTACCAACGTTCCCGACGCAGTTGCCGTCTCTTCTAGCAACAGCGATCGCACCTTCTCCCGCACGGCTGGACGATCCACAT
>JAYVFW010000245.1:0-13362 GCA_043772715.1 Phormidesmis sp.
GTCATGCCCATTTGCAGGGCGTGGCGCACGGTGAAGATGCGATCGGGGTTTGGGGTGCGAAGTCCCGCCCGAATTTGTTCGAGACTGGGGAGCTTTTCAGAGCGATCGCAGCCCCAACCCGCCCGTCCGGTTTCTAATGAGCGAATTGCCTTTTGAAAAGACTCTTGAAAGGTGCGCCCGATCGCCATTGCTTCCCCTACAGACTTCATCTGGGTAGTCAGGACTTGAGAGGAGCCACTAAATTTCTCAAAGGCAAAGCGGGGAATTTTGGTAACGACATAATCGATCGTCGGCTCAAAGCTAGCAGGAGTCTTTTTGGTAATGTCGTTAGGAATCTCGTCTAGGGTGTAGCCAACCGCGAGCTTTGCAGCCATTTTGGCGATCGGAAACCCTGTCGCTTTGGATGCCAATGCCGAACTGCGCGACACTCGCGGATTCATCTCGATCACAACTAATTCACCCGTCACCGGATTAATCGCAAACTGGATGTTTGATCCGCCTGTCTCGACCCCAATTTCGCGAATGATCTTGATCGAAGCGTCGCGTAACCGTTGATATTCTTTGTCGGTCAGCGTCTGAGCCGGAGCCACCGTGATCGAGTCGCCCGTGTGGATGCCCATCGGGTCAATGTTCTCGATCGAGCAGATGATCACGACGTTATCAGCCAGGTCGCGCATCACTTCTAGCTCATACTCCTTCCAGCCGAGCAGAGATTTCTCAATCAAAATCTGCGACACCGGACTGGCATCTAAACCTGTCTGGGCGATTTCCTCAAACTCTTTTTGGTTATAAGCGATGCCGCCCCCAGTGCCGCCCATCGTGTAGGCAGGGCGAATAATTAAGGGATAACTGCCGATCTGCTGCCCGATCTCACGGGATTCTTCCAGCGTTTCTGCCAGACCAGACGGACACACGGCGACCCCAATTCGCCCCATTGCCTCTTTGAATAGCTTGCGATCTTCAGCCATCTCGATCGCCGGAAGTTTCGCGCCAATCAGTTCGACGTTGTATTTGTCAAGCGTCCCATTTTTCGCCAGTGTCACGGCAAGATTGAGCGCCGTTTGTCCGCCCATTGTGGGCAAGAGCGCATCGGGGCGTTCTCTTTCAATAATCAGGGCGATGATCTCAGGCGTGAGCGGCTCAATGTAGGTACGATCGGCAGTCTCCGGGTCGGTCATGATGGTCGCTGGGTTTGAGTTGACCAGAACCACTTCGTATCCTTCATCTCGCAAGGCTTTGCAGGCTTGAGTACCGGAATAGTCGAATTCGCAGGCTTGCCCAATCACAATAGGACCGGAGCCGATAAGCAGAATTTTGTGGAGGTCTTGGCGACGAGGCATGGTGAAGTTAAAGCCGTTGAGTTTAAATCCAACTCATTGTAGAGGCTTTCATTTACAGAATTGTTACGGCTTTATCCATTCCGAAGATTTGATGATTTAAAGCAAGAGAACTGGATGGATAAGACGGTAAGAAGACGGGGGAATGAGAAGCGTTAAGTTTTAAGTACCAAAAATGGGACTCGAAAGACAAAGATCTTCGACTTCTCCCAAGAAGTCGGAGATCTGGCTAGGCAACCCCTACCTGTTAGCGCACGGCTCCGGCATACCTGACCAATTGACACAGCCGTTGCCGTAGGGTTTCCAGCCCCAGACGATCGCTGGCAGAAATAAACGCCGCTTGCGGAAACTCTTCTTGCGCCAAGCTCAGATTTTCACCATCTACTTGGTCGATTTTGTTAAACACCAGCAGCACCGGACCAGGCGCGATCGGCATTTCTGACAGAATCTTCATCACCGATCGGATCTGATTTTGCCAAGCCGGATGCGACAAATCCACCACGTGCAGCAGGGCATCGGCTTCGGTGACTTCCTCTAACGTGGCGCGAAACGCATCAACCAGCGATGGCGGCAGCTCGTGAATAAACCCCACCGTATCGGTCAGCAGCAGCGAAGTCGATTCATGACTCACCGAATCAATCACCTTCAGTCGCCGAGTCGTCGGATCGAGCGTCGCAAAGAGCTGATCGGCGGTGTAAACTTCGGCATTGGTGAGCGCATTCAGCAGCGTAGATTTTCCGGCGTTGGTGTAGCCGACTACAGCGATCGAGGGCACTTCTTCGTGCTGTCGGCGCTGTCGCATTCGCGCCCGGTGCGCCTGAAGTTGCGTCACTTCTTGCTGCAACCGTGTGATTCGACGTTGAATCGATCGCCGCTCCGTCTCTAACTTCGTTTCACCCGGGCCGCGAGTTCCGATCCCGCCGCCTAAGCGAGACATCGCCTGTCCTCGACCCGATAATCGAGGCAATCGGTATTCGAGCTGTGCCAACTCAACCTGCAATTTACCCGCACCTGACTGGGCACGTTGGGCGAAAATGTCGAGAATCACCTCGGTACGATCGACGACCCGCACCCCAATCAACGCCTCCAAATTGCGGACTTGAGTTGGGGACAGATCGCGATCGAACACCACCAAACTTGCCCCGATCGTTTGTGCCGCGAGCGCAATTTCCTGAACTTTGCCTTCACCGACGACGGTTTGAGGATGGGGACGCGGACGTTTCTGCTTCAACGTCTGGAGGACTTCTCCCCCAGCCGTTTCGACAAGTCGCCCTAATTCTGTCAGCCCATCGCGAAAGGCTTGCTGCGATCGATTGTCTGTCATCAACCCCACCACCAGCACTTGATCGTGATCGCGATCGACCTGTTGAGCCGTGTATTCGCGTCGAAACTCAGCTTCTAGCCCTTCAACTAGCTCGTTTAAATCTTGCTCGGCGATTTCATCTAAGCTGAGAACGGGCGAAACCGTCCAATTGGCTTCTGGGTGAGGCACTAAGTGCGCCAGATATCCACCTTTGATGTAGCCTGTCGCGCCGCCGCCTCGTCGCTCAAACCCGCCCCCGGTTAGGGTCAAGGTCACGAGCGCATCCAATCGCTGCATCGCCATTGCCGTCAGTGCTGACTCGCCTGGCGGGTCTTGCTTGAGCTGCGTCGCTACACAACGAATGCCGCACAGTCGTTCTGCCCCATAGCGCGGCAACTCTGCCGGAGGAATCTGAGTTTGACGCGGGTTGCCGACCCCGACGCGCAGCACCTGCCCGCGACGATTGATATAGGCACAAACGGGTTGAGCGATTTCGGTGCTGATTGCCGCCAGTCGTTGGGCAAACTCAGAGGTTGTGACGCGATCGCCCGGTAAGCGCTGATGATATAAACGCTGTAGCTGTTTAAGCTGACTGGACTTTAAGCCTTGAAGATTTCCGTAGACAGTCTCGATAAATGCCACTAGCCAAACGCAACTCTTTCTATTTTAGATCTTCAGTTGACAATGCGCTTAATTGGCTTTTTTAATGACTTCATCACTTGGTAAGCATTTGTTACAGAAATCACATCAGCTTTAAATTGTGTCGTCTACTGAAGAAACGAGGAGAAATTTGCTCTCCCAAACTCTCTGCTGAAAAGGATTTCAAGTTTACCGATACTCCACTACACTGCTTAGATTAGCGAGAAAAGAGCCGAGGCTTGAGTCGTCAGATCTGACGATTTCCTTAAGACTTGACCTCGATCCACCATCCTCGTTAGAAAATCCATGTCTGGAGTTGTCGCATCCCGCGCTCTAGATGCTCACATTTACTTCGTCATTTTTAGGTTTATCCCAATGAATAGTAACGGACTGCCGCCAAAACAGGGGTTATATGATCCGCAGTTCGAGCACGATGCCTGCGGTGTCGGGTTTATTGTGCACATGAAGGGCGAGAAATCACACGCGATCGTCGATCAAGCGTTGACCATTTTGGTGAATCTTGAGCATCGGGGCGCGTGCGGGTGCGAAACCAACACAGGCGACGGGGCAGGCATTTTGATGCAGGTGCCGCACAAGTTTCTCAAGCGGGTGGCAGCAGCCGAGAACATTACGCTACCCGACGCAGGGCAGTATGGCGTGGGCATGATTTATGCGTCGCCCGATCGCGCCATTCGCGGTCAGAGTCGGCAGATCTTTGAGCAAATCGTGGCAGAAGAAGGTCAGAAAGTTCTCGGCTGGCGCGATGTGCCCACAGATAATTCTCCGTTGGGCGAGACGGCAAAATCGAGTGAACCGTTTATGCAGCAGGTGTTCATTCAACGCGCTGCGGAACTGACGAACGATACCGATTTTGAGCGAAAGCTCTATGTGATTCGCAAGCGATCGCACACGGCGATTCGAGCCACCGAAATCGATTCTTGCTGGTATCCGTCGAGTTTGTCGTGCCGGACGATCGTCTATAAGGGAATGTTGATGACCGCACAGGTCGGGCAATATTATCCCGAACTCAGCGATCCCGATATCGAAAGCGCCTTGGCACTGGTGCATTCTCGATTCAGCACCAACACCTTTCCGAGCTGGGAGCGAGCGCACCCTTATCGCTACATCGCGCACAACGGCGAGATCAACACGATGCGCGGCAACATCAACTGGATGAACGCACGGCAATCGCTGTTTGAGTCAGCGCTCTTTGGCGACGATATGCAGAAGATTCAGCCTGTGATCAACGTCGCGGGCAGCGACTCTACGATCTTTGACAACGCGCTAGAACTGCTGGTGTTATCGGGTCGATCGCTACCCCACGCGATGATGATGATGATCCCCGAACCGTGGACAGCGCACGAGTCGATGAGCGACGAGAAAAAAGCGTTCTACGAATATCACTCCTGTTTAATGGAGCCGTGGGATGGCCCTGCATCGATCGCTTTTACCGATGGCACGATGGTTGGGGCAGTGCTCGATCGCAATGGTCTGCGTCCCTCTCGCTATTACGTGACGAAAGACGATCTGGTGATCATGGCATCTGAGGCGGGAGTATTGCCGATCGAGCCTGAGCGAGTCGCCTTAAAAGGTCGTCTAGAACCGGGACGAATGTTTCTCGTCAACATGGAAGAAGGTCGCATCGTTGCCGATGACGAGATCAAAAATCAGATTGCCAATGAGCATCCCTATCGCGAGTGGATCAACCAGCACATGGTCGAACTCGCCACGCTAAAAGACGCACCCTTGGAGACAGACGAAGCGTTTACGCCGATTATTCAGCGTCAGACTGCCTTTGGCTATAGCTTTGAAGATTTGCGGCTGCTGTTGACTCCAATGGCGCGAGATGGCGTAGAAGCGATCGGGGCAATGGGTGCCGATACGCCGCTCTCTGTGTTGTCCGATCGCCCGAAGCTTTTGTATGACTACTTTCAGCAGCTATTTGCCCAAGTCACAAATCCGCCGATCGACTCCATCCGCGAAGAAATTATCACGTCAGCCGAAACGACGATCGGATCAGAGCGAAATCTCCTCAAGCCAGAACCCGAAAGCTGCCATCTAATCGAACTCAAAACGCCGATTCTCAGCAATGAAGAATTGGCAAAACTCAAACATATTAATGAAGGCGGGTTTAAGTCAGTCACGCTGCCGATCGTCTTCGATCCCAAAAATGGCGCAACCGGACTTGAACAGGCAATGGATCAGATTTTCGCTCAAGCGAATCAAGCGATCGCGTCAGGTGTGAATATTGTGATTCTCTCCGATCGCGGCGTAAATCCAACCAATGCCCCGATCCCTGCTTTGCTTGCCGTCGCGGGACTGCATCACCATTTGATTCGGGAAGGCACGCGCACCCAAGTCGGACTCGTCCTTGAATCGGGCGAACCCCGTGAGGTACATCACTACGCAATGCTGATTGGCTATGGTTGCGGGGCAATCAATCCCTATCTGGCGTTTGAGTCAATGGCTGACATGATTGCTCAGGGTCTGCTGGTCAACGTCGATTACAAAAACGCCTGCAAGAATTACGTCAAAGCTGCCACAAAGGGAGTCACCAAAGTCGCGTCTAAGATCGGAATTTCCACCATTCAGAGCTATCGAGGTGCCCAAATTTTTGAAGCGATCGGGCTAAATCGGTCGATCATTGATAAATACTTCACTTGGACAGCTTCGCGGATTGAAGGCGCAGATCTCGACGTGATCGCCAAAGAAGCGGCGTTGCGGCACAATCATGCGTTTCCCGATCGCGAAGTCAACGGTCACACATTGGACGTGGGCGGCGAATATCAATGGCGCAAAGAAGGCGAGGCGCACCTTTTCAGCCCCGAAACTATTCACACCTTGCAAAAAGCAGTTCGCAGCGGCAGTTACGACGCTTACAAGCAATACGCCGCTTTGGTGAATGAGCAAGGTCAAAAGCACTACACCCTACGCGGAATGCTGGAGTTTAAGCAGCGCCAAGCGATCCCGATCGAGGAAGTCGAGTCGCTCGAAACCATCACCAAGCGTTTCAAAACAGGCGCGATGAGCTACGGTTCGATCTCTCAAGAAGCCCACGAATCCTTGGCGATCGCCATGAACCGCATCGGCGGCAAGTCCAACACAGGCGAAGGCGGCGAAGACCCCGATCGCTACACCTGGACGAACGATCGCGGTGACTCTAAAAACAGCGCCATTAAACAAGTCGCGTCAGGTCGGTTTGGAGTCACCAGTCTCTATCTGTCCCAGGCGCGAGAGCTGCAAATCAAGATGGCACAGGGCGCGAAACCGGGCGAAGGCGGACAGCTTCCGGGCAAAAAAGTCTATCCCTGGATCGCCAAAGTGCGTCACTCCACTCCCGGAGTTGGACTGATTTCCCCCCCGCCGCACCACGATATTTACTCGATCGAAGACCTCGCCGAGTTGATTCACGATTTGAAAAACGCCAACCGCGCCGCGCGAGTCAGCGTCAAGCTCGTGTCAGAAGTGGGAGTGGGCACGATCGCCGCCGGGGTTGCCAAAGCTCACGCCGATGTGGTGCTGATTTCTGGCTTCGACGGAGGGACAGGCGCATCGCCGCAAACCTCGATCAAACACGCGGGCTTGCCGTGGGAACTCGGACTCGCAGAAACGCACCAAACGCTTGTTCTCAACAACCTCCGCAGCCGCATCGTCGTCGAAACCGACGGACAGATGAAAACCGGACGCGATGTGGTGATCGCTGCGCTGCTCGGCGCTGAGGAATTCGGGTTCGCGACGGCTCCGCTCGTGACGCTGGGCTGCATCATGATGCGCGTGTGTCACCTCAACACCTGTCCGGTCGGAGTCGCGACGCAAGATCCCCTGCTGCGGAAAAACTTCACGGGCGATCCCGCGCACACCGTCAACTTCATGACGTTTATCGCGCAAGAAGTTCGCGAACTGATGGCAAAACTGGGCTTCCGCACGATCGACGAAATGGTCGGACGCACCGACATTCTCGAACCCAAGCAAGCTGTCGAACACTGGAAAGCAAAAGGACTCGATTTCTCCAAAATCCTTTACCAGCCAGAAGTCGGTGACGATGTGGGTCGCTATTGTCAGATTCCGCAAGACCACGGACTCGACAAATCCCTCGATATGACGACGCTGCTTGATCTGTGCAAGGGCGCGATCGAGACTGGCGAATCCGTCTCAGCCACGCTGCCAATCAAGAATGTGAATCGCGCCGTCGGCACCATTCTCGGCAACGAAATCACCAAACGCCACTGGCACGGTTTGCCCGAAGACACGATCCAGCTCCACTTTCAGGGCAGTGCGGGTCAGAGCTTTGGCGCATTCGTGCCCAAGGGTGTCACCCTCAAGCTCGAAGGCGATGCCAATGACTATCTCGGCAAAGGCTTGAGCGGCGGCAAAATCATTCTCTACCCGTCGGCAAAGTCTACCTTTGCTGCCGAAGAGAACGTGATCGCCGGAAACGTGGCGCTCTACGGGGCAACCTCTGGCGAAGTCTACATTCGAGGCATGGTCGGCGAACGCTTTGGGGTGCGTAACTCTGGCGTGAACACGATCGTCGAAGGCGTTGGCGACCACGGCTGCGAATATATGACGGGCGGCAAAGTCGTGATTTTGGGCAAAACTGGACGTAACTTTGCGGCAGGCATGAGCGGCGGCGTTGCTTACATTCTCGATGAGCAGGGCGACTTTGCGACGCGCTGCAACCAACAAATGGTCGGACTCGAAACCCTGGAAGATGCTGAAGAAATCGCCGATCTTCGCCAACTGGTTCAGCAGCACGCTGACTACACCCAAAGCCAAAAAGCAGCCACCGTTCTCGCCCACTGGGAGGAAATGCTGCCGAAATTTGTCAAGGTGATGCCCAAAGACTACAAGCGGGTTTTGCAAGCCATTTCTGTGGCGATCGCCGCTGGCTTAAGTGGTGACGATGCGCTCACCGCTGCCTTTGAAGAAAACGCCCGCGATGTTGCCCGGATTGGGGGCAGCTAACCTACATACGTTTTGGGGCAGATCGCCCTGCCCTAACTTTAGTTGTGTAGCCACAAGTCTTTGTCGCTGTGTTCCAATCGGCTTCTGCCCCCTAAATCCCCCATTCTGGGGGACTTTGAGCCAAGACTCCAGATTCAAAGTCCCCCATTTTGGGGGATTTAGGGGGCGAAGATTTCGGCAATGACGAACCCAGAGACTTGCGTGTACACGATAGACCCTACTTCCTTAATCACCGCCACTTTTAAGACATCATCATGGGAAAACCAACCGGCTTTATCGAATTTCTGCGCGAGTTGCCCTCTGACCGATCGCCCCTCGATCGCATCCAAGACTGGAACGACATTCACCAGCATATGCCCGAAGACAAGCTTCGCACTCAGGGCGCACGCTGCATGGATTGCGGCATCCCGTTTTGTCACAGCGGCACGTTAATTAGCGGCATGGCAAGCGGCTGCCCCGTGAATAATCTGATTCCTGAATTCAATGATCTGGTTTATCGCGGACTGTGGCACGAAGCGCTCGATCGGCTCCACAAAACCAATAATTTTCCTGAGTTTACGGGTCGCGTCTGTCCCGCCCCTTGCGAAGGTTCGTGCGTTTTGGGCATCAACAATCCGCCCGTCACGATTAAGAATATCGAATGCTCGATCGCCGATAAAGGCTGGAGCGAAGGTTGGATCAAGCCTGAACCGCCGACCAAGCGCACGGGCAAAAAAGTTGCCATCATCGGCTCAGGACCTGCGGGACTTTCTGCGGCAGCACAGCTTAATAAGTCGGGGCATTGGGTTACGGTTTATGAACGCGCCGATCGTCCGGGCGGACTGCTGATGTATGGCATCCCCAATATGAAGCTTGAGAAAGAAGAAGTCGTACTGCGTCGCGTCAAAGTCCTTGAAGATGAGGGGATCACCTTTGTCTGCAACACCGAAATCGGCAAAGATCTGCCCGTCGAAACGCTGCTCAAAGACTTTGATTCTGTCGTGCTGTGCGTCGGGGCGACCAAGCCGCGTGACTTACCGATCGCAGGTCGCGATTTAAAGGGCATCCACTTCGCGATGGATTTCCTCACCGCTAACACCAAAGCCGTTTTGGATCAGAGCAGCAATGGCAACTTCATCTCCGCCGCAGGTAAAGATGTGGTGATCATCGGTGGTGGCGATACGGGAACCGACTGCGTGGGGACATCCCTTCGTCACGGCTGCAAGAGCCTCGTACAGCTTGAAATCTTGCCTCAACCCCCCCAAGAACGATCGCTTGACAACCCCTGGCCCGAATGGCCCAAAGTCTACCGCCTCGACTATGGGCAAGAAGAAGCTGCCGCTAAATTTGGCGACGACCCCCGCGGCTATCTCACAACCGCAACCCATTTTGAGGGTGACGAAAACGGACAGGTCAAAGCAGTCCACACTGTCGAGGTAAAGTGGGATAAAAACGAGAAGGGACAGTTCATCCCACAGCATATTCCTGGCACTGAGAAAGTTTTGCCCGCGCAGCTTGTCCTATTAGCGATGGGCTTTATAGGACCCGAACAACCCTTGCTGGATGCGCTGGGAGTCGATCGCGATGCCCGCAGCAATGTCAAAGCCGACCACGAGAAATATATCACCAGCATTCCTGGCGTGTTTGCGGCAGGAGACTGTCGGCGGGGACAAAGCCTCGTCGTCTGGGCGTTTAACGAGGGTCGCGGTGCAGCTCGTGAGTGCGATCGCTATCTCATGGGCAGCACTGGCTTACCCTGAAGTCACGTCAGTTCGACGAGGTCTTTCGCTTCATTTTCAGCAGCTTCTGCCCCCTAAATCCCCCATTTTGGGAGACTTCAAGCCAAAACTTCCGGTTCAAAGTCCCCCAGAATTGGGGGATTTAGGGGGCGCGATATTGGTAACAAAGTCGTTGTCTTAACGTCGTCACTCGTTAGATCCCACAACCATCTGCACAACGAAGGGTAAACCACCATCCTTGTGATAGCGGTCTGCCCATTCGCGGATCACCTCGTCTAATTCTTCGAGTGCCCGATCGACCCGCTCTGGGAGAATGTCCAATTCTTCTAAAACGCGCATCACCTGACTTTGGCGATCTGCCCAATCCTTCATTAGCCGAAAAAATCGAGCCGTGTCTTCGACCATGACATAGGCGCGTTCTTCCTGGTCGTCGGGTGCATAAGACGCGCGCGTCAGAGCATAAAACGGCAGCCCCCAAGGCGAATCGATGCGCGTAACGGTGCCTGAATAAATCAGACGACGCTTGATGTGTTCTGCCAAAGCTTCACTCAAAGGCATTTGCTGCTCTTGAGGCAACTCTTCTTGAGAGCGCCCATGGAGAAACTCGACTAAATCGAGAAACTGAAACGAGTTGATCAGTTGAGCATCAGGCAGGTTGGGCGGAAGCTTTTGCTCAATATGACCCTTTTCTTCAGAAGTCAGGCTGGTGCCCGGAACGCGCGATCGCCCCGGTTGCCAGGGATACTGCTCTAACCAAACGTAAGGAAGCTGGATTAGATAGCGAGGTTCTTGAGAACCCAGCATTTTCAGGAGTCTTCCTTCGGTGAGTGCCTGCCTGATTTCTTCAACGATCGCTTTAACGCGCTTTGGCTCAAGATGGTGCAAGTGCCCGGTCATTCGCAGGTTGCCGTCTTGCTCTGAGTAGGTGGTGTAGATGGCGCATTTTGCGGCGGTTGCGGCTGCATCTAAAAACGCCCCGTGTCGGTGTCCACTCGTTCGCATGGCGCTAAAGGCGAGATAAAACATGATCTGATCCATCGCGCTAGGGCTGAGGAGCTTGATCAGATCGAGGTCGTTGCTCATATCAGAAAGAATTTACGAAAGAGCTAATACATAACATCTCTGTGAATTCACCGAAGCTCTGGCGATCGTCCATGACTGAACGTCTAGAGTCAGTTGATTCATCAGAGCGGACTTAGAGACGACAATGCTAACTTATCTAAGTAATTGTCAATTATTTTATCTCTAATCGATGTTATTAAGTATTCTCCCCTAACTATTTCCGTCTAGATTCAAAAATTGTGAACAACGCTTAAAAGCAAAAGTAATAGGACTTACGCAAACCTCGGAGGTTTTAACCAAGAATCAAGCATCGTGACCGACAGAGTGGCTTAAACCTCCGAGGTTTTGGTCAAAATAAGTCCTGTCTAATCTGGGAGCTTCCACTTTTAGCAATTTGGATCAAGAAACTTTAGGAAGCAGGCAACGATCGGATTTAAGCCGGGGACGCTAAATTTTAGGCATTGAATGGGGGAATGCTGCTAATCCGTCCACTTCCTCGGTGGGCAAAATAGTGGTTTTGTGGCTCTAAGTGAGTGAGCAAAGACAGGATAGAACCCTGCTTCAACCCAGGTAGAAACTCAACTAAGTGAAGCCCTACGGCTATGGAACCGAGAAGCAAACTGATTAAAGTAACAGAGGTTTGAGCACGCATAGGAATAGTCTGTTCGGTGTACCTATGTACAGATACAGACCGTCTATGAGAGATCGGGATGAACTGACGGGATTCCTTTAAATTCAGTCATTCTACTGGCTGAGTTTTGGATAGAGAACCTCAACCCTGATCGACTCTGACCGAAGAAAAGATCGACTCTACTAAAATCCAGTTTCCACTGGGATTTTCTTTACCGTAGATAAAAATACGCTCCCCAGATTTATACTGACTTAACTGCTGATTAACGTCTGGGTCGAGGGCAACTAATGTCCAAGTTTCTTGGCTCTGAGTCGGTTCGTGAACGTTCAAGACGATCGTATAGTCTTGCTCGCCGTGCCGACAAAAAGTGCCAGAAATGTTGAATTTGGCAAGGGGAATATGCAATAACGGGGTACGCATTGGGCAACATCCGCTAGAGGGATAAGCCTCTGGAGAATCTAGATAATAGTGTTGCCAGTAGAGCCAGTCAGAATGACTAGGCGTTAGATTCAACAGCGGAATGATAGCGGTAGGCGCGATCGCATCCTCTAGAAGAGCGTTTTGCAGCGATCGTACGGATAGCGCTCTCGGCTGACAATTTTGTTCAACACACAAAGCGGCTGCCATGCCTGCGGCTTGTCCGATTCCTAGGACGACGGGCTGGAGGCGAGTCGCTCCATTCGCGATGTGAGACACCGAGATATTTTTCTCGCACGCTAAAAAACCATTGGTGGTTTCTGGCACCAAAGAGCCGTAGGGAATCGTGAAGGGGGTGCCTGTCCAGCGTCCGCCCCAGCGAATCGATTTAGGCTTGAGCGGAATGTCGCCACTGGGATAGTGATGATCGTTAGCGTAGTTGCCGATAGCGATCGATTGGCAACTATTTTCAGCCGTCTCACACCCTTGAGCCGTGGTTTTGATTGGCAGCGGGGCGACCTGCCCGTTAGGCAATAAATCTTGCTCTCGAACCGTGGCTAATCCTTCCAGTCTGCGGCTTTCTCGATAATAAGGATGCAGGGCATAGGCACCACCGCCTAGAGCCTGTTTCGAGACTGGAAAAATCTTCTCAGCTAGACCAAACTGTTGTCCTAGCTGGGTTTGAATGAAGTGGGCAAAGCCTTGAGTGTGCCAGAGCGCTTCTTGCAAGAACTGCGATCGCTCTGCTGCCGAGCCAATCAGTCGCTCAACCCCTTCACCATAATCATTGCCAGCGATCGGCCAATTGATCATGAAGCGGTTTCCGGGCAAGCGCCCATAGTTCAAAAACCTCTCGGCTCCGTGGTTTTGCCAAGCCCCGACAAATTTTGCTGGATTGTAGTGCGGCGGTGCCTCAATCTCTGGAGCATGACCCGTCTCTCCAAAATCTTGCAGAATGACGACCCACGTTGGAGCCTGAACCGGGTAGGTTTTGGTGAGCGCGTTGAGTGCGATCGGCGCGCTGGGTTCTCCCCACTCAGACTGCAACTCCCAGCCCCAGCGATGCGGAATGTCTGCGAGGGCGAGCAAATCTCCCATCTCGGTGCCGTCGAGGGTAATGTTAGCGAAGATCGTTAACTCTGCGAATCGAACGCCGATGACGTGATCGTCTTCCTTCAAAACCTCTAAGGGAGTTTGTGCTTGAATCCAGGTCAGATTTGGGAGTTGGGCAACCCAATCGGCAAAAATATTCGCCCCAACTCGCGGATCGTAGGTGAAGAAACTCACCCA
>JAYVFW010000246.1:0-4386 GCA_043772715.1 Phormidesmis sp.
AATGCGACCCACCCACACGATCGGCACTCGCTCAGACATCCGATCGCACAACCGCGACGCAACACTGCTCTTACCCAGCCCGCCCATGCCATAAATCAACACGCCCAGATGATCCGCTTGAGTCGTCGAGAGCGATCGCAAACAGCGCTGAATCTGTCGCCGCCGCCCGACAAACTCTTCTCGCGACGGCACTTTGATCTTTTTTTCAGAATCAGTCTCATCCGGGTTGAGAAACTGCTGTTGAGCGGGGGCGATTGTCGATCGTTTGCGTCCCGGCGTGTTGCGTCGCGTCACCAGCGATTCTGGCAATCTGTCCGCCACATAGAGCCGCAGCAAATGCCAATCCCGCGCCCCTGTCTCCAGCAACTTTTGATAAGTCAGCCCCACCGCTTGCAGCACCGTGCCACCCTCTGCCAGCGTTTTATACAGCACTTCTGCCGCCGCCGTTGCCTCAGTGTCTCGCACCGAATTTCCCCAGCCCAACACCGCCGAAGTGCCCGATTCGAGCAGCGACTCTGCCATCGATTTCACCTCGCCCTCATTGCTCGCTTGCCCCGTGTGACAGCCCGACAAAAACACCATCGGCGGCACTCGATTGGCGAGCGATCGCCCGATCTCCGTCGCACTCGCATAATGAGCATCTCCGGTTTGCGTCTCGGTCACAAATCGCGGCTGTCCGTCTCGCACGGTGGCGTGTCCCGTCAAGTGAAACACATCAAACTCATCCGCGCGATCAGCGACGAGTTGCCGCAACTCATCCAAACATCCGCTTTCTTCAACCACCAGACTTAACGGCTGATGTTTCGTCGTCTGCAAGATCCTGGCTTCTTCCGATTCATAATCCAGGATCGGCGACACATTCTCTGGAGAAGTCGCCATAAACAGTAGATTCATCTCCCGATTTTGCGGTGCGCTGCTTGCCACGATCGGCTGATTCCCCGTCCACCGGATCGGTATCACCCCACGCTGCACCAAAAAAATTTGCCCATCGTGCAATACTTCCCACGGCAGATGAGCAAATCGCTGATCGGTTGCGATCGCCACTGCCGACGGTCGCTTGTCTAGATGCTGCGTGAGAATGCGATCGCGATCCAACCAGCGATACAACGCTTGCCCGATCTCGCGCGCAGGCTTTGGCAGCCGCACATAATAATCCGTTTCAGCAATATCAATTAACTCTGCGATGTCTGATATCAGCAGTTCTCGATGCTCATAATCATTCGGATTGTCGAAGAAATATCGCAGTTCGGCAGCACTATCCGTAACGAGTCTGAGGTCAAGATGGAGAATGCTCATGGAAAAGCTCGATCGGGGGCTAAGTAGAGACTTCCCTATCTAAACTGTTTTACACTCCAATCGAGCAATATTCCGTAAGATCTTGGCAACTGTCACGATTTTGAAATTTGCTTAATCTGCTTTAGAGGGTGTTTGAAAAGTATAAAAATCTTTCCGCTTCGATGCCGTCTCGCCCTGCACTGGAAATACGGGCTAATCGAGAAAAGTCCACTAAAGGGACTCCAGAACCATGTCAGCGTCTTTAGTCCGTTAAAACGGACTTCGCACCGTTAGCCCGTACTTCAGTGCAGGGCGGGTGAATGCGATGAACGACGACTTTTCAAACGTCCTCTTAGACTCGTTTAGCGTCTGCACTACTTCACCAAAAACAACTCAGGCTTTACCTGAAAAAACTGCCCCAGCGCGATCGCTTGTTCTAACCCAATCTCTTCTTTTCCTGCCGCGATCGCTATTCCTCGATTGCCTAGAACCTCATCTAAATCGCCGACTTCAAGCCCCCGATGTTCTAGCAGATGCAACAACCTCGATCGCGGTGTTGATAGATTTAGTGCATAGTGCTGCGCCTCAAAATCCTCGACCAACTTCACCAACAACTCCAGCAAAACCTCTTCCTCTGGCATTAACGATCGCGCCATTAACTCTTCCACAACAGCCAGGAACGCCTCATTTTCAGCCTCAGTTTTAATAACTCTAGGCTGATATTTCAACAGCAAATTACCATAACATTCAGCACTAATAGTAGAGGTCATTTTTCCAGTTATCCTGGTCACATTATGGGATCACGATTCTAAAATTTGCTTGATCTGCTCTAGACTCGCATTCTGCAACAAGATTCGCTGCCCATTCCGTCCTACTAGCAATACCTTCTCGATCGTTTTGCCGTTCTTCCCAGCGCGATGTTCCTTGTACCATTTGCGAAGTTGCTCCGCGATCGCCAAACTTCCGCCCACAATTCCTACGATCGTGCCCACTGTTGCCAGCACCGCTTCTCGCTCTGTTTCGTCTACAGGTTCCCAGGTGCCATTGATGTCAGGCATCGAGAATAGGTCGGTTGTGGCTGCGATCGCGCCCTCGCCTTCGACTGAAATTTGAATTTGCATAGCATCATCTATCCGACTCAATCACTCAGTATTTTAACTTCTAACTGAGAAGCTCGTAGGTGCCGCCGCGCTGCAACGCCCGCTGATAAGCTGGACGCGCATGAATGCGATCAAGAAAGCTCATGAGATTGGGTCGGCTCGCATCCAAGCCCGCCCGCATCGCTGCTGCCTCTAATGGAAAGCTCATTTGAATGTCAGCCGCAGTAAACTCGTTGCCTACAAACCACAAGCTTTTGCTGATTTCTGCCTCCAGGTAATCTAAATGTTGGGCAATTTGAGGTTCGATAAACGAATGCTTAACGCGACTCACAATCGATCGCGCGATCGGTTTCGCAAAGAAAGGCATAGGTGCCTTCTCAACTTGGTTAAAAACGAGATTCAACAGCAGCGGCGGCATGGCAGATCCTTCTGCGTAATGCAACCAGTAGGTATAGCGCAGGCGGTCTGGGGTGCCAGGTGGAGGAGCAAGCCGCCCGTCTCCATAGCGATCGACTAAATACTCGACGATCGCGCCAGATTCAGCCAAGGTCAGCCCGTCGTCTGTAATCACTGGCGATTTGCCGAGTGGATGCACTTGACGCAGTGCTGCGGGTGCCAGCATTGTCTTTGGGTCGCGTTCATAACGCTTGACTTCATACTCTAAGTTAAGTTCTTCTAACAGCCAGAGTATGCGCTGAGAGCGAGAGTTATTTAAATGATGGACAATAATCATCCGAATCGTTTTCGCATAAGTGTGACCGTTTAAGATCTAGCAAATTATTCGATCGCTACATTTTAAACCGATCTAACAATTTTCATTCAAGTAGAACTCAGCCAGCTTTCTAATGTACATTACTTCACGAGATTTAATCAAATTCGCCTTAATTAAATCCAGTGATAGAGCAATGTACATTAATCATTCAAACTAGTGTTTATTGTTTAGTTACTAAAAACACCCTTAATTTTGTCAACGGTGCTTTCAATTGCGTTCTTTGTGTTGTCTACGGCTTTCTCAGTCCGAGCCGCATCTTCCTCTGCTCTTTTCTCAATCCGATCCCGGTCTTTCTTGGCTTTGCGCTCAACAAAACTGCCCTTTCCGTCTGCGGCATCCTCGACGCGATCGGCGTTTTTGTTTGCGGTCTGCTCGACTTTATCTGCTGTATCGCGGATGAAGTTCTTAGCTCGTCCAGCATCTTCACGAGTTTTCCCTTTGACTTGATCACCTGCATCAGATGAGGCGATCAAGGTTGCAGTCGGAGCTGCAATAGCTGAAGAACCTGAGAAAAATGCTCCTTGCCAGATGAACGCGATCGCTGAAAAACAAAATAGAGCCGTCGTTAGCCAACGTCCGATCGTCGAAAGTTGTTTCATAAAATAATTCAGTTTCATAGAACACAATCTCCATGAGATTTAACATCTTAGTTCTACTTGATCTAGCTCATTGTTTAAACCGCTCCTTAGATAGAAGTTCTCTGGTCATAGGTTATCCAATGGCTTCACCCTTTGATAGGTTGTCAGAATCAACGTCATGCGATCTACTTGTTTTCTACTTCTTTAGACAAACTACAGACTCACCTAAATGCAGATGAATCTTTTGCTTAGAAAGGAACTAATAAGAAGATGACAAGTGTTGGTTTGTTCTACAGTCAACAATTAACCTATTAACTAGGAGATCTGATTATGAGTGAGCAGCAAAAACCTCTTAACGAACCTAATTCACATCCTGACCCACTTACGGGTGAACCTGGTGCCCACCCTGTGGGCACTGGAATCGGTGCAGCCAGCGCAGGCACGATCGGAACGATCGTCGGCGGTGTAGTAGGTGGTCCCGTTGGGGCAGTCGTCGGTGCTGCGATCGGCTCGGTTACTGGCGGGCTATTGGGCAAGGAAACGGCTGAAGTGATTGATGCCAGCGTCGAACATGAACATTGGCGTGCCCATCACACTTCTCGCCCTTATGTTGAGCCAGGTCGCCCCTATGAAGATTATGCACCTGCTTATAAGACTGGCT
>JAYVFW010000247.1:0-4379 GCA_043772715.1 Phormidesmis sp.
CTTGCACGACTTTTTCTCGAAAGCTAGTGGGATACGCCTGCATTTCTTCTATTGACACGGACTACTTACTGTACTACATATAATTGAAAACCGCTGTAACTGTTCGGTCAAATCATCCAAACTTTCCTGCACGTTAATTGAGGTGATACCAACCATCGAGAAAACAGCGAAACGACTAGTTTCAGTCTACCCCTTTTGCCCTGCATTCAATTTAAATTGGTATGAGATTGCATAAACCGTCCAGAAGCAGGGCTGGTGTCAAAGCAACGAGCTTAGGATCAGCACTGGTGCTTCTTCTTCCTTTCAGACCGATCAATTGTGCGTTCATCACCCAAGGCTCTTCAAGAAAATGACAGCATTTAAGCGCTGGTGAGCAAAAAGAATGGCGCAGTTAGCAAACGAGTGGCTCACTGCACGAATCGCTACAAACAGTATTTCAATTAGCTTCAGGTCAATTAGACAATAGAAACCATCAGCAGATTATAGCGGTAAGGAAACTAGTAAGGGTTCTACGGATTGCGCCACTCAGTTGCTAACTGCGCCAAATAATCTGCTCACCCACACGAAGTTCGTGATATTTTGCGTTGACTAAACTTCAGCGTCAGTAAATGTCCTCAGTTGGAAATATTGGCGATACAATTCGCAGCTTACAGTTACCTCACTCCCTAACTGATTGATCAGACCCATGCTGTTTAACTGGTGGGCAACGATCGATTCTAAACACATGGGTTCACTGTTACTCAAAACCGTATGAAAGGCATGGAATAAAGCAGGCTGTTGTTGAAAGACTGCCCAATGACGCTGCAAATGATGGTGATAGATTCCCGTAGGAGTTGGAGCCGTTGTTAGTAGTTGACTCAGAGTTTGTTCTCCTCGGCTGAGATGGTACAGAGCAGTGTGAATGAGAGCGGGATGACCGCCCACCATCGCCATTAATTGTTCGGCTGGTTCTCCATCGCTCCAGTTCAGACCGTACCGTTGAGCGAGTTCTTGCACTTGCTCAAACGTGAATCCCACGAGTTGAGTTGCTAATCCCACGTTGAAGGGAGACTGATTTAATTGCAGGGGCACATAAACCTCGGTGGAGTGAGCGATGATCAGCCGCAGGTTCTGCCAAACGGGAACCCGTTTCGCCTCTTCATACCAAGAGCGCAACAAGGGTAGAACATCTTTAGCAACGTGAGGATGTTCAAAAACCTGGTTGAGTTCGTCCAATGCTAAAACCAGAGGCGCATTAACTTGCTCTAATAGATGCTGGCGAAAGTAAAGTGTACAACTCACTTTGCTGCCAATATCTTCATCCCAGTAGTCATCCAGTTTAGGTTCAAGCTGTAGTTGACGAGTGACGCTGGCACACAAACTGCGTAGAAATCGATTCAGGTCGGCGCAAATCGCTTGATCCATGTGCTCCAGATTCAGGTAAACGGTGCGATACCCTTGTTGCTGGGCATGATCTAACACTCGCAGGAGCAGCGAAGTTTTTCCCATTTCCCTAGGTGCTTTGACGCGTACCAATGTTCCTGGTTTACAAATTTCTTCACACACTTGGGCTTCAATGGGCGGACGTGCGATGTAGAACGGTGAGTCGATCGCGATCGCACCATCAGGAAACGCAGGGGTAGAAGCCTGTGGGTTAATGGCAATGGTCGCCGATGGTTGCGGTTGAACCTGTGGTTTGGGGCTGAATTGTGATGCAGCGTAATCTTCTAGTAGAATGCGACAATTCTTCTTCGTCAGGTGTTGACCAGTGAAAGCTGAGAGTCGGTGCAGTAACTCTGGCGCAACCACATTGGTTAAATAGCCAGCACTATACCCAATCTCTTCCGCAATTTGACCGTAGGTTTGATACTGCCAGATGCCTCGCAACAGCAGCGTTTCTACTGAGTTGAGCGGACGGTTCTGGTGGGCAATCAAGTCGCTGTTGAGACTTTCGAAGAAGGTGTCCACATTCATGAAAATTAGCAAAGAGAGGGTAGGGCTAACGGAAGAATTTTAGAGTGTAGTATGAGATTTTTCATGAGGTATCCTATGAGATTTAAGGATTGCCTGACACTGAAGCATAACGCTATTTAATTGAGTAGTGAAATTGTGTCAGATTTAAAGTGCTTAACCCTACTGAAGATTTCAATTTCTCTGTATGAATCATTACCAGGTTGGAGGCAGTCTGAGTCAAGATCATCCCTACTATGTGAGACGGCAGGCAGATATTGACCTCTATCAAGTGTTAAGCCGGGGTCAATTTTGTTCTGTATTTAATGCCCGTCAAATGGGTAAATCTAGCTTGATGGTGCAAGTGCTTCATCAGCTTCAGAGATCGGGTGTTTGCTGTGCGGCGATCGACCTGTCGCGGATTGGCAGTGAAACCGTCACCCTAGAACAGTGGTATAAAGGCTTTGTGGTTGAGCTTTGGCAAGCATTTGACCTCTGCCAAACCGTCAACCTAAAGCGGTGGTGGGATGAGCGGCGCGAGCTTTCTCCCGTGCAGCGGTTAGGGCAGTTTATTGAAGAGGTTCTGCTGGTGGAGGTGGGTAGCCAAGCACAGCCTCGTCCAAAGCTGGTGCTGTTTCTCGACGAAGTGGATAGTGTTCGGGGATTAAATTTCTCACTGAATGATTTTTTTAGGCTGATTCGCGCCTGCTATAACCGCCGTAGTCTGAAGCCTGAGTATCAACGGCTGACGTTTGCGCTATTGGGAGTCGCCACACCCTCAGATTTGATCACAGATCACCAACGAACCCCGTTTAATATTGGGCGATCGCTTGACCTGAGTGGGTTTCATGCGGCTGATGCTCAACCCTTAGCTCAGGGCTTAGTCGGCTTTGTCAGCGATCCACAAGTCGCTCTGCAAGAAATCGTGGTTTGGACGGGGGGACAGCCTTTCTTGATGCAGAAGGTGTGTCAGTTGGTGGTTGAGCATCCAATTTCGCCCCAGTCGATCGATGACAAAGCACACATCGCTCATCTGATTCAGAAGTTTGTCATTCAAACTTGGGAATTTCAGGATGAACCTGAGCATCTGCGAACGATCCGCGATCGCCTATTGAGCAATCCAAAATTCATGGGGCGGCTCTTGGGCATCTACCAGCAAATTCTTGACGATGAGGGAGTAGAATTCGATGGCAGTCGAGAACACATCGAACTCTTGCTGTCTGGCTTAGTCATCAACCAGCAAGGGCAACTAGGGGTGAAGAACTCGATTTATCGAGCGGTATTCAATGCTGATTGGGTCAGCCACCAACTGGCACAGCTTCGCCCTTACGCCCAATTTTTAGATGCCTGGATCGATAGCGGGAAACAGGATAAATCTTATCTATTGCGCGGACAGGCGTTACAGAATGCTTTGGCTTGGGCATCAGGTCAAAGTCTGAGTGATCAAGATTATCAGTTTTTGGGAGCCAGCCAGGAACTCGCGAAACGGGAAGCCCAAACGGCACTGGAGGCGGTAGAACAGGCGAGCCAGATTTTAGCCACTGCCCGCCAGCAAGCCAGTCGAGATGTGCGAAAACGGCGTATCGGTTGGCGCTGGATACTTGGTGTGACGGTCAGTGTGGTTGCACCCATTTTTCTATTGCATAGTTTGGGACTGCTGCAAGGACTGGAGTGGAATCTATTCGATCAGTTTTTTTGCTGGCGATCGCTAGAACCTGCGGAGCAACGAATTGCCATCGTCACCATCGACGAACAGGATATTACTCAAGTCGGTTATCCGATTCCCGATCGAGTATTGGCGCAGGCAATTACGACGATTAATGCTCAACAGCCAAGGGCGATCGGGTTAGACCTCTATCGAGATTTGCCAGTTGAGCCAGGACATTCAGAACTGATGCGCGTGTTTCAATCCACACCTAATTTATTTGGAATTGAGAAAGTGGTGGGCGATGACTCCGGCGGGGAAACTGCTTCGCAACGCATTGCGCCTCCACCTGTTCTAAATCAAAAAGGACAGGTTGGCTTTGCAGATCAGATTGAAGATGCCGATGGTAAGGTGCGGCGGGCATTGTTATCAGTGCTGACAGAGGAGGACACGCCCCGCTACAGTTTGGCAGTGAAGCTATCGCTGCACTATTTAGCGGCTGAGGGCATCACTGAGCAAGCCCTGGATCAATCGGGTCAGCGGTTGCAGTTGGGCAAAGCGATCGTTGAGAAATTTGAACCCAACGATGGCGGCTATGTTCGTGCTCGTGATTGGGGCTACCAATTCTTAATCAACTTTCGGGGTACAGAGACAAGTTTTCTGAGAATTCCGCTACGGCAGGTTTTGAATCGTCAAGTTCCACCAGAGCAGTTACGGAACCGCATTGTCTTAATTGGCAATGTGCTAGAAAGCGTCAAAGATACGTTTCGGACACCCTACAACAGCAAATTGTTCGATTCTGGAC